>JAXDMH010000124.1:0-5091 GCA_034666225.1 Myxococcales bacterium | reverse complement strand
GTTCTCGCTGAAGGATCTCAAGTTCGAGCCGCAAAGCGGGATGGCCAGCCTGCTGGATCTGCGCGATCTGAACGTCAGCCTGGCCGACCTGCGCGACGCCTTCCACATCCCCAAGGAATGGATCCTGCTGGAACGCACGCTGCTCTTGCTGCTGGGCGTGTGCACCACGCTGGATCCCGGGATGAATCCCAGCGTGGTGATCGAGCCCTATCTGCAGCGGTTTCTGCTGGGCGAGAAGAAGCAATGGTCGGAGGTGGTCGTCGAATCATCGCGCGAGATGGCCCTGGCGGCGCTGTCTCTGCCGGGCGAGCTGCAGCGGTTCATGGATCGGGCCCTGCGCGGGCAGCTGGAGATCCGCCTCAAGAACGTCGACGACAACGCCCGGATGATCTACTTCGCGGGGCAGCAGCTGCTGTGGGGGATGCTGGGCGCCACCGCGACGGCGCTGGCCGTTGTCTTCAGTGGGCGCGGCCAGGAACGGGCCACGACGTTGTCGGTGGTGGCGGCCAGCCTGTGCGGCGTGCTGTTGTTCTTTTCCTGGCTGGGCGGCCGACCGAACCGACGCCGCTAGCGGCCCAGCTCGGCCAGCGCGGCTTGCGCCTGCTTGATCCAGCGCTCCTCGCTGGGGCGCTTCTCCAGCGACAGGTAACTCTGGAACGCGGCGCGCGCTTCGGCGCTGCGTCCCAGGCGCTGCAACGTGCGTCCCAGGCCGTAGTAGGGATCCGGATCGGTCGGACGAAGCTTGATGTACGCCTGGTACGCATCGACGGCTTCAGGCAGGCGTCCCACCTCGCGCAGGGCAAAGCCCAGTTCATACCAGGCCAGCGGGTACGTCGAACTCTGGCGGACGGCCGCCTGGAACACCGCCACCGCCTGGTCGTCGCGTCGGATCTTCAGCAGCAGTTCACCCAGCGCGGCCCGCGCCGGCATCAGCGTCGGATCCGTGGCGATGGCTTGTTGAAAGCGGGTGATGGCGGCTTCGACCCGCCCGCTGTCGCGCAGCGCCTGCGCGTCGGCGTAGATGCCGGCGGCCGGGCTGGCTGCGGGCGGCGTCACGACAGCGGCCGCCATGGTCGGGGTGCCCGCCGCCGAGACGACGACGGGCGGCGGGGAGACGGCGCCGGCGGGCGGGGAGACAGCGGGAGACGGAGCGATGACGCCCGGCGGCCGCCCTTCGCCGCGCAGCGAGCTGAGCACGGCCCGCGCGTTGTCGGTCCATTTTTGCGCCGACGGCCGATGCTCCAGCGCCAGGTATTTCTCCATGGCCGCGATGGCGGCCGGCCGGTCGTCCATGTCCTTCAGGCACAGGCCCAGGCCGTAATAAGGTTCGCCTTCGTTGGGTCGCAGCTCGGCGTAGCGGCGGTAGGCCGGTACTGCCAGCGGGCACTCCCCGGCCCGGCGTCGCGCCAGCGCCAGCGCGAACCAGGCGTCGGCGAACGACGGATCCGCCGCCACCACTGCGTCCAATTTTTGGGCAGCGTCGCCCGGACGCTGGGCCGCGATCAGCCCCTGCGCCTGGGCGAACGAAGCGCGCAGCGACGCCGACGGTTCGCCGGCGGCGACCATCGGTCGACTCACGATTGCCGTTGCCACCACAAGCGCCGACGCAACACCCGATAGGCGAACCATGGCGAACGATCGTAATCCAAGGCGCCCCCGAAGGCTGGTTCCGTAGGCCGGTTCTTGAGTGTCGGTTTTGTCGTCTGCCTACAGGTAGGATACTGTCATCCAACCATGATTCAGATCATCGGCTGCCTCTCCATGGGTCTGTTTGCCGGCGCCCTGTTCTGGGCCACCATCTCCCTGGGCGGACGGACCCGGGAAAAGATCAAAGAAAACTAGTCGTTAAAGCGTTCTCCTTGCCCTGGTTTGCGGAGCGGACCTAGACTTGCCGCTGCCCGCGCCATGAACCCCCGCTGCGCGCGGCGGAAAAGAGAAGACGCTTGGAACCGCCCGCGACTACCGCCGCCAAGGATGCGCCGCCGGGCCAACCAGTCCACCCCGCTCCGGTCTCGCCGGTGCGGAAGGTGCGTTACGAAGATTTTACGCTGGCCGATCTCACCGGCATCCGCAACCTGCTGCGCGGTGGTTCGGTCATTGACTGGCACCGGCTTTATTTCAGGGATCGAGACGAAGTCGATCGCTTCCTGCGCGTCAACGAGATGGATCCCCGCAACGAGGAGGACATGCGCCGGCTGGGGGCGCTGCGCGAGCAGGCCGTCGAGTACCTGGAGCGGCACCTGGGCTTTCACATTCCCGACGAGGTCGCTCATGGGGTTCCGCCGCGCGATCTCCTGCTCATCGCCTCGCAGAAGGGCAAACGCCGCACCCAGGCCTGCATCGTCCTCAAGGTCATGCACGTCATGCATCACCTGGCGGGGCGCGAACTATTGACCAAGCTGGCCGTTTCGGGCGACCAGATCTTTCACCTGGTCGAGGAGAAAGTCCTGCGGACGGTCGAAGAGGTGAAGAGCGTCGGCTGTCAGGTGGTCGAGTTCGAGTGGAGCCGGAAGCACGCCGACAGCCTGATCACAAAGCTGCTGGCCAAGAAGGAATCCATCGCCGCCGACGTCTACGACAAGCTGCGCTTTCGCATGATCACCAACTCGGAGGAGCAGCTGCTGTTCGTCATGCGCGAGGTGGTGCAGCGCCTGGTGCCGTTCAATTACGTCATCCCCGGACAGTCGGTGAATGACGTCATCAAGGTGCGCGAGACCCTTTCGCGCCACCCGGCGCTGGCCAAATTTCTACCCGACGTGTTGGATCTGGCGGCGGTGGCCGCCGACAAACGGCCGTCGCCGCAGAACGAATTCTCCGGCCCTGGCTACCGGGTCATCAACTTCGTCGCCGATTTGCCGGTGCGCATCGATCGCTTCATCGCCCGCCCCCCGGGCGATCCGCTGTTCGCCGAGTACGGCACCGTGGTCTTCGTCTTGACCGAGTTCCAGATCGTCGACGAGCGCACCGCCGAACTGAATGAAGCGGGCGAGAACAGCCACGAACACTACAAAGAGCGGCAGTTCACCCGGGTCAAAGCGCGCCTTCTGCACGGCATGAAAGACGACGGGGACGAGTAGCGGCGCTATTTCGACGGCGGCGCGCTAGTCGCGGGTCACGGCGAGATCGACGAAGGTCACCACGCAGTCGCGCCCGCGCCCCCTGGCTTCACTGAGGGCCTGGCCGGCGGCGCGGATGAGCTGCTCGCTGGTCCCTTCCGATTCGTTGAGGCCGGCCACACCGATGCTCAAGGTGACCTTCATCGGCTTTTTGTTGCTGCCGCCCGGCGCAACGGTGAGCACCGGCGTCTTGGCGGCGGCGACGATCGTGCGCAGGCGCTCGGCCACCAGGACCGCATCGGTGGCGTAGGTATCCGGGAGAATCACCGCCAGCTCATCGCCGGTGAACCGGGCCGGGCGATCGATGGGGCGCAGGTTGGCGCGCAGCAACCCGGCGATGGACCGCAGCACGGCGTCCGCGGCCTGCTCGCCGTGTTCAGCCGCTACCACCTCCCGGTAATCGTCGACGTGGATGCGCAAGAGCGAGAGGGGACGGCGGTAGCGGCGCAACCGCCCAACCTCCTCGACCAGCAGGCGCTGCATCTCTTTGTGGTTGTAAAGACCAGTGAGCTCGTCGCGCACGGCCAGCTCTTGCAGGGCCACGCGTTGCGACGCGAGCTCTTCCTGGGCGCGGCGGAGAGCATCGTCTTTTCTTCGCGCTTCGCTGAGATCGCGGGCGACGTAGATCCACGCGTTGGCCCGGTCGCTGGTTGAGCCGGCCGCGGTTCGGGTCAGCCGCACAGGGACCTCGCGCCCGTCTCGGGTGCGGTGGATCGTGTCGCCGGCGGTCTCATGTGGTCCCAGCTTGCTGATGACAAGGCCGAGGGCGGCCTTTTCGTCGTAGCCGTACAGCGCGGCGAAGGCGGGGTTGGCGAAGGTGATCCGCCCGGCCGCATCGGTGAGGCAAACGGCGTCGGTGACTTGGGCCAGCGCCGCCGTCAGGAGCCGCGCTTCCGGAACGTCGCCGCGCTCGTCGCTGTTCACAGCTCGTCTTGCATCCCGGTGATCGCCAAAGCGGACGTTTGAAAGGTCACGCCAGGCGATTGTACAGCAAGCGCGTCGCTGACGGGAACGCCGTCACGAAAGATCACACTGTTTGCCAGGGTGGCCGGCACGCGTGGACCGGGGGTCAGGATGCCGACCAAGTTCAACGGATCGCAGGCCGAGAGGCGCACGATTTCGCCCTTGGCGATCTGGCCGTTGCCCGTTTGGCCATTGGCCGCCTGTCGGCGAACCGCGCGCAGGGACTCCACCGCTTCGGGGGCGGCGAACTGTTCGCCGATGAAACCGCCCACCAGGCGGCCGCCCCGCAGCTCGCCGCGCATTTCCAGGCGGCGAAACACCTTCAGCAGATCGCGCCAGGCCGGCGCGTGGGGTTCGCGGGCCAGCACGTCGCGAAAGACGACGCCATATCGTTTGACGTACTGGCGGGCGAAGGCTTCGTGCAGATCCTCGCTGTCGGTCACGCCGTCGGCGGTCGTGGTCGTGGTCGTGGCCGTGGCCGTCATCGTCGGTGAGCGCGCCGGCGCGCGCAGAAGCGCCCACCGGCCCGCGCCGACGGGCCCACCCATGCGCCGGGTCCAGCGGGCATGCCAGCGCGCCCGGGCGCCGCCCCGGGATTGCGTGGCCGAGATGAGCGCGCGCAGCCCGCCAAAGCCGTCGCCGGTCACCCGTCCCGCGCTGACCAGCTCCCACAGCGCATCTTCCACCTCGCTGCGCAGGCGGCCGGCGCCGCTGATGATCTCGTCGAGAAAACTGGCCCCGACCGTGCCGAGAAAGCGCAGCACGTCCTGCGCTCCCGCCGACAGCCCGGTCACGACATCGTCGTCCTTGGGCGGACAGAGCATCCAGCCCAGGTCGCGCCTTTGCACAAGGGCGATGGGCGCCGCCCGGCTGGGGGCGCTGGCCGCTTCGCGCGACGCCAGCCGGCCCCACGCCACCTCGCCGGACAGACAAAGGGCGTCCAGCCAGGCCGGATCGTACCCCGTCACCCGCGCCGGCAAGATCTCGCGCTCCCACGCCCCTGCCGCGATCT
>JAXDMH010000123.1:0-2891 GCA_034666225.1 Myxococcales bacterium | reverse complement strand
CGTCGACGCGGATGTCGAAGATCAGCCGCCCGGCGATGGCCGCCAGGGACGACACGGACATCTGCCGCGACGTGGAGACGCCGGCGATGTCGGGATCAGCCACCGGCAGATCGATGGGCCAGCCGGGCAGCGCCTGGCCGGAGCCCAGATCCACGCCGTGCAGCTGGTGGCTGATTCCTCCGGGCAGCATGAAGACCGCGTTGCCGACGACGACGGGCGCTGAAAGGTTGACGATGCCCGTCGCTTCATAGGTCCAGCGCAGGGCGCCCGTGGCGAGGTCAAAGCTGTAATAGTGACCGCCGTTGGCGCCGACGATGACCTGGTCGGCGGCCACGGCGGCGCCGGTGTTGCTGAACTGATCCAGCGTGCTCGATTGGCTGACCCACAGCGTTTGCCCGGTGGTGGCGTCTAGCTTCACGATCTTTCGCTCGGGAAAACCGGCCGAGACGATCAGCGCGCCGTCGATGACGATGGGTGAGGCCATTTCCAGGCCACCCATCTCCTTGGTCCAGGCGACGCTGCCGTCGGCCAGCCGAAAGGCGTACAGCTTGCGATCCAGCGAGGGGACGAAGACCTTGCCGCGATCGACGGCGGGCGCGGCATAGATGGTGTCGCCCAGCTTTCGTTGCCAGACCAGGCGGCCGTCCGACGCGCGCAGCGCGCGCACGACGCCGTCGAAGGCGCCGAAGACGACGAAGCCGTCGGCGACGGCGGGACTGGAGACGGTCATCCCCGTCGGTGGCAGAGAGAAGGTCCACGAGGCAGCGGCGAACGCGGCGCCGGAGCGCTCGGCGGAGAAGCGCGTGTGCGCGGCGTCGGCACCGTGCGAGATCCAGTCGTCGGCGCGCGCCGACCCGGAAGAAAACACGCAGACGGCTCCCAGAAGCCCGACGACACCCAGCACGTGATGACGACGCACAGTTCTCACGTAATTCTCCTCACACAATAACCTCGACAGGCTGGAGTGGAACTTAACCCTTTGGGCGAAGCCGCCGAAGCATTCTGCAGAGTATGATGACGTCGCACATGGCAGTGAAGTTGAAAGTTTTGCGCACAGTTAGCCTGGTCATTGGTCTGTCGGCCTGTGGCGGTGGCGACATCGGGGCCGGTCCTGACGGCAGGCCCGGCACCGGCGGTGGCGGCGGCATGGGAGGGGGCACCGGTGGTCGCGTCCTGGATGGGGGGGGCGATCAGGCGGCGGATGACGGCGGTGGTGGCGGCGGGCAGGTCGGGCAAGACGCCAGCGACGTGGTCCCGGATGTTTATGTGTCTGACCGCCCGGCCGATGCGCCCGGGATCCTGTTTCACGTCGCCAACGCCTGTCCATTCGATCTGTGGATTCATGGCGAAGGGCAGGGCGCGGTGCTGATGCCCGACGGCGTCCGCCTGCACACCGGCGAAGCCCAAGACTACGTGGCGCCGGAGAGCTGGCCGGCGGCGCGCGTGACGGCGTATCTGGACGTTCCGCCCAAGGATCTGGCCGACAAGGTGGAGATGACCCTGGAAAAGAAGGTCGACCTGGGCGTCTTGAAGAAGGTGATCAACTACAACATCACGTACGTCGACTGGCTGGCGTTGCCGATGGAGATGGTGGCGCTGGGGACGGGCGGCGACTGCAAACAGGTCGGGTGTTATGTCCCCGAGGCGCAGGTGCTGGCCGGTTGTCCAACCGGGTTGCTGTCGGGCAAGCGCTGCTTGTCGGCGGGAAATTTTTGCAGCGACCCGGCGAATCAGGCGGCCGCCTTCTGTCACGCCCTGGACGCCAAGGTGACCCAGTGCGCCGGCGACGCGCAGAAGTATCCGATGTGCGCGGGCGCTGCCGGCGCGACCACGCCGCAGGTGTATTCCTGCGCCGGGAATATTTTCAGCGGAAGCCCCAAGTGGTGCGCCGCGATCAACCGCGGGATGCTGGACGATCCCGACAACGGCGACATCTCGCTTTACTACACGAACGAGCCGCACAACGTGTATTCAAAGTGGGTGCACGGCGTCTGCCCGGGGATCTACGCCTTCCCTTACGACGATTACGGCAAGACCAACGAGAGCGGTTTCCACAGCTGCACCGGCGGCACCCAGCTGAACATCACGTTCTGCCCGGCGGGATAGCGCCACGCCTGAGTGAACTCGACAGACCCTCGAGGGTTCGTTCCCAGAAGATCGTGGCGCGCGCTTCAGGATCGCGGTGCGGCCCGGCCAGGCGAACGGCGGCCAGGTGGAGCAGGGTCGGCAGCAGTTGACGGCGGGAATCGAGCGGCAGCGGGGCCACGGCAGCGGCCACCCGGTCGCGGTGGGCGACGAAGTTAACGGGCAGCGTGGTCAGCGCGGCGCGCAGGTCGCGGGCCCGGGCGCGGTAATCGGCGTCGAGGTCGGCCGCATCGTCGCGGGCAACGGCCCGGCGCTGGTCGCGGGCCAGATGCCAGCGGGTGTCGAGATCAAGGCCGCAGCCGGCGGCCAGCGCGTCGAAGCTGCATACGAGGCGTTGGATGTCGTCGCCACCGGCGCTCGCCCCGGCGTCCAGCGTTTCCACGACCAGCGCGCTGTCGGACTGAAAGATCTGGTGAGCGGCCGTCACCGCCGCGGCGCCGCCCAGACGCGCCCGCTCGGGGAAATAGGGCGCCGTTTCCAGCGACACCAGGGCGCCCTGCGCGTAAAGAGGATCAACGGCCAGTTGCAGGCGCTCCGCGAAGCGCGCCGCTGATGCGGCCGCTGAGCCGGCGTGCACACGGAGGCGCAGGTGCGGCCGAGGGCCCGGTCGTTCGAGATAGCGGAGGAAAAACCAGGCGTCGATCTCGCCGGCCGACAGAGCAGCCTGGACGGCGGGCGCCACGGCGGTCAGGAGGCGATCTTGATGTTCGTCGGTGCCGAACAGCTTGAACGTGGTCCAATGATTG
>JAXDMH010000122.1:0-2678 GCA_034666225.1 Myxococcales bacterium | reverse complement strand
TGGATACCAAGGACGCCGGTAGAGAAGCCGGCGCGCCCGACTCCGGTGGTTCGGAGACGGGAACGCCCGAGACGGGAACGCCCGAGACAGGAGCACCCGACACCGGCGCGCCCGAGACCCCGCACGTCGACACCGCGCCCGACACCGGCCCACCCGATGTCCCCGATGCGGGCAGCAACGACGCTGCCGACGCTGCCGACGAGAGCCCGCCGGAACCGCCCAGGGACGGCGGCTTGCTGGATGTCAATCTTCTCGATCTCATTTGGCTGTAGCGTCAGCGCCGCAGCTCGAAGATCAACACGTGGCGATCGGTGCTGGGCAGGCGCCGCCGCCGCGAAAACCCCATCTTCTCGGCCGCGGCGCGCAGAGCGCTTTCGGTCCGGCGACGAGCGGTCGCCCCGCGCAGCGATCGCGCCGGCGCCGGCTCGATCAGCAAGCAAGCACCGTCGGGGGTCAGCGCGTTGCGGACGGCGTTCAACAGCCGGGAGGCGTCGCGACCGTCCTGCGCCCCCGACACGACCACCAGATCGACGGTCGCGCGCGGCAGCCGCAGGGAATCGCTGACCTCGAAACGGACGCGGTCCTCCAGCGCCGCCGATTGGGCCAGGGCCCGCGCCCGGTCGATGGCCATCGGGTCGGGGTCGTGGCCGGTGATCGACAGGCCGGGAAAAGCGGCGGCCATCGCCAGGCAGCCCAGGCCCTGACCGCAGCCGATCTCCAGCACCGATGCCGCCCCGCGCAGAAGGTCGGCGATGGCATCCGGCAGCGACGCCCACACCAGGAAGCTGCTGTTGATGCGACGCGAGGACGAATCATCGCTGACTGAGTTCATGCCGGCCTCACCAAAGAGGCGTGACTTGGCGGGGAACAACGTTCCTCCGGGCCGCCGATCGGGTCAGGGCAGCGGTTCGTACGAACAGAAGGCGCCGGTGCGCACCGTACGCTCAAGATAAGCCCCCAGCGCCGGGAGGCGGGCGGCGATCTTGCGGATGGCGCCCCGCAGGCGGCGCTGCACGTTGGTGCGCGCGCGCTCGGCGGCGCCCCCGGCCCGGCGTTCCCGTCCGCCCAACCCGACCCCGCGGGCGATCTCCTGCGCCAGCGCCTCGCGTTCCTCGCGCGCGCGGGCCAGGCGCCCGGTGTCGCTCCAGGATGCCGCCTCGGCGATCTCCTCGTCCAGCTCGGCGATGCGCGCCCGATAGTCGCTGATCGCATCCTTGTCCAGCAGTTCGCCGGCGTCGCCGCCGTCCGCCACTTCGCCAGCGACGGGGCCGGCCTCGACGCCCATCAGGGCAAGCACGTGAAATTCGCGGCCCGGGTGATTGATCAGCTCGGCCAGCATCTCAAGGCCGCGGCTGCCCTTGAGACGGCAGACCTGCGCGTCGGCGGCGATGGTCCAGTACTCGCCTTCGCGAACCAGGGAAAACGCGAGCCCGCGCGTCGCGGAACCAATCACCGGGGCCGGCGGTGAAACCACGGTTCGCGCAACACCCGCGCCGGACAGCCGCTCGCGCCAGCGCTGGGGCTGGATCATCGTCGCCACGCAACCGGCGGTGCGCTCTCGCTCGACGGCTTGCTGCAGAAGCTCCTGGGCCTCCAGCGTCCGCCCCAGCACGCTGGCATAAATGCCCAGCGCGCCTTCGACAGCGCCCACGCAAACCATGCCCGTGCGTCCCAGCGTGATGATCCGCCCGGCATAAGGCCGCAGCCGTTCATAAAGCAGGGCAGCCAGGGTGGCATCTCCGGAAAGCGCCACCGCCTCGGCGATGCTGGCGACCACCGGGAAGTCGTTGACCAGAAAGTGACTATCCACAGGAACCGCCGACAGGTTGTGCCGGACGGCATCCGCATCGCCAGCGCGCGCATGCAACATGGATGCGTTCAGGCGCCAGATTTCGCGCGGCTGATGGGAGAAGGCCTGTTGCCCGAAGCGCCCGCCGAAATCCCGTTCGACCTGCGCCAGATCGTCCTCGGCTCGCATCAGATCCTGCGGCCGGTCGGTCACCAGAGCCCGCCCGCAGCTGTGAAAGGCAAAGGTCAGGAGGGTGATGACCTCGCGATCGCCGCGCGCCTGCTCCAGCGCCTCGTCACGGAATCGTTCCCCCTCGTCAAAGCGACCGGCGCAGAGGGCCATCATGGCTCGCATCAACCGCTCCGGCCAGATGTGGCGCGGCTGGCGCAGGTCGTGGGCCAGGCGTTGATAGGCGTCGATGGCCCGCAGGCCGCGATCGAGCTGCCCCATCTCGATGTAGTCGAACAGCAGACGCGACTGGCCACGCAGGGCCAGCACGCGATCGCCGGCCGCCATCGCCAGTCGCACCAATTCTTCGCTGACCGCCGCCCGTTCCGTTGGGTCGGCGTAGTCGGCCAGGGCCGATCCGGAATGCGACAAGACGGCGCGCAAGACGTCGTCGCCGCCCACGGCCCTGGCCATGGCCATCGCCTCGCGGGCCATGGCCATCGGCTCTTCCAGGCGATAGGCCGGTTGCTGGGCGGCGGCCAATCGCGCCAGGCATTGCGCGCGCAGGCCGCTGGGTCCGGGCGGCAGCGCCGCCAGCGCTTCTTTCAACAGATCGACCAGCTGGCTGTCGGTCTGCGCCAGCATCAGCTCGGCGCCGTAGGTCAGCGCGGCGCGCGCGGTCAAGGCGCCGTCGCCCAGGCGGCGCGCGTCGGCGGCGGCG
>JAXDMH010000121.1:0-3733 GCA_034666225.1 Myxococcales bacterium | reverse complement strand
CTAGTGCGCCTCCCGCGAAATAGCGTCAATGTCGAGGCCGACAAGCCGCGCAGGCCGCGAGGCGCGACGACGAGGAATACCCGTAGGTATTGTGAGGCGGAGCAACAAAGCGGCCGGCGCGGATCGTCGGCCGAACATGACGCTATTTCGCGGGAGGTGCACTAACCCCCCATCAGCTTGGCCATGCGCGCGTTCATCTCGTCGGGCGAGATGTCTTCGACGTGCGTCGACAGAGTCCACAGGTGTCCGAACGGATCTTGCAACGTGCCGCTGCGGTCGCCGTAGAATTGGGTGGTGACGGGACGCATGACGGTGGCGCCGGCGTCGATGGCCTGCTGGAAACGGGCGTCGACGTTTTCCAGGTAGATGCTGAACCCGGCGGTGGATCCCCCCAGCGTCTTGGGGCTGCGGGTGATGGCCTCGGCCATCTCCGGCATCTCGTCGGACAGCATCAGGCGCGAGTTGCCGATCTGGATCTCCGCGTGTCCCAACCGGCCGTCGGGCATCTCCATCTTGAAGATCTCCTCGGCGCCGAAGGCCCGTTTATAGAATTCCAGCGCTTCCTTGGCTCCCTTGATGCTGAGGTATGGCGTCACCGAATGATAGCCATCGGGAATCGCCTTTACTTTTGTGGCCATGATCGTCCTCCTCACGATTGTCGTTTGAGTTCATGATAGCGCCATGAATCCATCGCCGAACGCGCCATATGAACTCTTTTATTGGTCCGGCATTCAGGGGCGTGGAGAATTCATTCGCCTCGCCTTTGAAGCGACAGGTACAGACTATGTCGACGTCGGACGGATGCCGGCGGCGAAAGGCGCCGGCGACAAAGCCGTGGCCGCCATCCTGCGCGACCAGCCAGGGCAGGCTCTGCCGTTCGCGCCACCGGTGCTGCGGCACGGTCCGCTGCTGATCGCCCAGTCCGCACAGATTCTGCAATACCTGGGTCCGCGCCTGCAGCTGGTGCCCGACGACGAGGCCGGCCGGCTCCTGGCAAACCAGGTGCAGTTGACCGTCTCCGACTTCCTGGTCGAGGCGCACGACGTTCACCATCCCGTCGGGGTCGATCTCTATTACGAGGACCAGAAGCCGGAGTCGCAACGACGCGCCGAAAATTTCCTCAAGAACCGCGCGCCGAAATATCTGGGTTATTTCGAGCGCGTCGTGGGCCTCAACGACGGCGGGGCCGGCGTTCACGCCGTGGGGGGCGCGCTGTCGTACGTCGATCTGTCGCTGTTCCAGGTGATGAGCGGCATGGCCTATGCGTTCCCGCGTGCCACCGCTCGGCTGGCCAAGGCGCTGCCCCGGCTGGTGGCGGTGCGTGACGCCGTGGCGGCTCAGCCGCGCGTCGCCGCCTACCTGGAATCCAAGCGACGGATCCCCTTCAACGAGCACGGCATCTTTCGGCACTATCCCGAGCTCGACGCCTGACCACATCGCCGCCGCCCGCTGCGAAGATTTGGGCGCGCGCTGCTACAGCGCCAGCGCGGCGCGTGTCGCGCCGGCCTGATGCGCCCCGGAGCGCCACAGCTCGCGATCGAGAGGACCGGCCACGGCGTCCAGCCACCAGGGCCCGGTGGCCAGCGCGCCGGCGGCGTGGGTGAAGACGCAGGCCCGGCCCAGCTCCGTCGAGCTGCCAGCGTTGAAGATGCGCACCGGGCGCCGATCGTCGAACGGACGCAGGACCCTGGGCTGGTGGCGATGGCCGTGCAGCACCAGGTCGCAGCGGCCCCGGATGCGGGCCAGCAGATCGCTTCCTCTGTCCAGCTCGCAGGTAAAGCGCAGTCCCATCCACGCCGAAAGACGTTCCACCGCGTGTTCATCCGGCAACGGCAGCAGGTGGTGGTGCAACAGCAACACCACCAGGTGACCGGCCGGCGCGCGCGACAGCGCTTCGTCGACGCCTTCGATGTCTTCGTTCTCCAGCAGCCCCTGTCCATTGATCCACGAGCGATTGTGGGGACCGGTGGAATCCAGCCGGATCAGATAAAGGCCGTGCTTGGTCTCTGTCTGCACGCGCGGGCCGGGCATGATGGTGTCGCCCAGGTCGTCGCCCAGCCGATCGTGGTTGCCCGGAACCACAGAGACGCGATCCGACTCCAGCAGGGGCGCAAAGGCTCGCTTGAACAGATCCAGTTCCCGGGTCTTTCCCCGGTGGGTCAGATCGCCCGTCACCACGACGTGGCCGATGTCGGCCTCAACCAAGGTCTCGCACAGCTGAATAGCCCGCTGATCAGAATCCGGGCTCCGTCCCATATGGAGGTCCGAAATATGTGCCAGCGTCTGCGGTCGCATCAGCGCCGACGCCTCGATTGGCTGTTACTCATGGTCCCTACGGTAGAGCGCCTGCGTGACATCGTCGGGGCGTAAGCGTGCCGACATTGAAACATTGTTGGGACGTTTTCTGCGCGGGATTGTTGCGCTTTCGCCGCGAGACCGTGTCGTCAATCGCTCGTAAGATACCGGCCAAGTCGTGACCAGCCCCGCCGAACAGACCTCCCCGTCCGTCTCCAGCGCCGTGGGCATCGGACGCTGGCTGGAGCTTTTCCTGCTGTTTTTCGTCGGTCCAGGGCTGATCGCACTGGGGCCGCGCTGGTTGCTGCTGGTGGTCATCGTGACCGGCGGCGGCGTCTGTTTGATGCTGCTTTTGGCGGATCCCACTTTCCCGCGCGCCCAGTTGCTGAATGTGGGTGGTTTGCGGCGCGGGCTGAGACATGTGTTGCTGCGCACCGCGGTCGTCTGGACCGCTTTATTGCTGTTCACGCTGATCACACGGGGGCCCGGCGGGCTGTTCCTTTTATTGCGCACGCGGCCGCTGATTGGGCTGGGCGTGATTGTGCTTTACCCGATTCTTTCGGTTTATCCGCAGGAGCTCATGTACCGTACTTTCTTCTTTCATCGCTACGGCGGACTCTTCTCGCGACCGGCGACCTTGATTGTGGTCAATGCCCTTCTCTTCGGCTGGTCGCATATCATCGTTCACAACGCCACCGCGATGTTGCTGGCCACGGTGGGAGGTCTGCTGTTCTCCCACACCTATCAACGGTCACGCTCGACGGCGCTGGTGGCCCTGGAGCACGCTCTTTACGGCGATTTCGTCTTTGTTGTCGGCGTGGGCGGGATGTTCGTCAACGGCGTTCGGCTGCTTTCGCGCATCATCAAATAGCCGTGCCACCCAGCTGGCGCAAAGGGGGCGCTGCCTCGCGCGCCACCATCCGAGAGCGGCTGGCAGCGGCCTGGGCCACCCCGATGCTGACCCAGACCCCGGCGCTGAAATAAAGAGACATCCAGGGCATCTCTTCTTTCCAATCAACCCAGCGGTGCGTGACCACCCGGCGGTCCTGAGCGTCGGCCCATCCCTGCCGCAAAGTCAGATAGGGCTTGCCGATCAATTGATCGGCCCGCCAGCGGTTGAAGTACATCGGAACGTCGACGCCGCACATGAACGCCATGTAGGCCACGTTCAACCCGATGGCCACGCCAATGAACCGCCGCCGCAAACCCTGATAGCGCGGCAGCAGGGCCACCAGTCCGATGGTGGCCAGCGCCGACGTGACCGCCCACAGGGACTCTTCGACGACGCTGCCGATGAAATTGGTGGTGAGGGCGCTGTACCAGGAGCTGACCTCGGCCACGACAATCAGGGGCACGATCAAACAAGAGGCGGCAAAGGCCAGCGGCACCCGCCGCACCAGGGACATCTCGCGCATGGTCAGCGCCCATTGCGTGACCA
>JAXDMH010000120.1:0-2754 GCA_034666225.1 Myxococcales bacterium | reverse complement strand
CGCACCGCCACCTACAATCCCGCGCAATTTCTCGGCGCGCTCGACTCGCTCGGAACGGTCTCGATGTGGGCTGTGGCCATGGGCGGCTCCTTCAACTGCTAGAGCCGTATCCGTTCAAGAGTTACCTGGGCGTGGATTTTTGCGCCGAGGCCATTGAGCGAGGACATTTGCTCACGAGCGCTGGTGCGCGGTTCGAGCGCGTGGACTTCGAGGAGTTCGTCCCGCCGGACCGGTACGACGTAATCGTGTTCAACGAATCGATCTATTACTCGGCGCGGCCAGAGGAAGTGCTTCGCCGTTATATGGGCGCGTTGACGGCCGACGGCGTGATGATCGTGTCGATGTGCCAGAACCGCTGGCAGGGACCGATCTGGACGGCTCTGCAGTCCGTTGCGCGGATCGTGCATTCCACCGCCGTGACGAACGAGCAGAACCTCACGTGGCACGTGCGGGTGCTCCGGCCGAACCCGAAACGGTAGGGTTATCACCAGGATGAGCAAGACACGTCACGGCTCTGAAGGCACATCGGGAAATCGGCTGCGCGAGCTCCTTTTGGGGTCACTCGCCAGCAACATGGTCGGACTCTTGGTGGGGACACTCTTGGGTGGCGGCGTGATGTTCTTCGTTCAACGGTCTGTCAACGCTGGCGATGCAGCACGAAAGGAGATGGTCGGAGAACTAATTCCGAAACTGGAGAAGATCCATAAAGCGCTGACACCCCTTGATTGGGATACAATGATGAGCATGGACGACCAGACTAGGACTCAGCAATTCCAGACAGCGTTGAAGGCGAGCGTGGCGAATTGGGATTCGTTTTATGAGGGTTACGATCTAATGGATCTGAAGCTGAAATTCAGTTTTGGCAATGGAGCTGCCGCCGACTTTAGCAAAATTGTCAATGATTTTAATGACTTCGTCCAAGCTGCCGACCAAGCTAAGGACGACAAGCGCATCGCCAATAAGGATCTTCTTCTCGCCGACACTTCAGCCTACAATCTCTTCGCCGGGCTTGCTGGCAGAGGAGAGGATGTGCGAATGGAGATCTATGCGTTCGAAATTCGCTTGTTGAAACGATGATCTAGCTTAGGGCCCCTCCGTATAACGGCGCCCGCGGCCGCTACTTCCCGCCGTTGGTCGGGGGCCCGCCGGGAGTCCGGTACGTCACGTCGCCGTGGCCTTGCGTACCAATCCAGATGGCACCGGCGAGGATTGCGCCTGCAATCGCCAAGGAGCGCGCAACCTGGACGTGCTTTCGCTCGATCACGCCGACATAGCGCGACGGAATCGTCATCGCTTCGCCGTGATACTGCTCTACATCCGAGGAGGCACGACTGACCTCGCTGACAGCGATCGTGATGGCCGAGTCGGTGACCGAACGAACCTTGCCCTCGACAGAGGTCACTTGCTTACCAAACGGAGCGAGCGTTTCGGTGCGGCCAGCGTCGTTCAACGACAGGCGAACAGTCCCGCTACTCGGCGCGAGCGCGGGAGTTATTGACGAGTACGTCGAGCAAGCGACGCACAGGAGACTGCTCGCGACTATCGCTCCAACAAGTCGCCTTTTCATTTTGACCGTTCCTCCACTGTGAATGTGTCAGAGTCCGGCCCGCCTGAACGGCGAACCGGACTCGGAGACAGCTGTCGAAGTCCTGGTGCCTTGAACTATCCGGCCAGACAGACCTGACCGGTTCCGTCGGAAACAGCGTTCGCCGGATCGTCGGGATTCCTCGATCCGTTGAAGCCCTGCCCCGCGGGTGGAATGTTGCTGTTGGTGAGACGCTCGTTCGGATCGGAGTACATCCGTCCGGGCATCTTCTGACCAGCGTGGGTCGGCGCAAAATTCGGAGTGCCTGGGCGCTTGAAATCGTTCCACGCCTCATGACCGAGTTGGAAATCGGCGATGTACTTCTCGATCAGGATCTCGTTCAACAACGGCTGACCGGCGACGGCCTCCGCCGCGAGGCCATGATTCGCGCGCTCCTCATTGAGCTTGCCGAGCGCCGTCACTTGATCTCCTGTTCGATACGCGGCCTCCGCCCATATCAACGTGTTCTCGTCATAGGTGACGAACGGCTGCTGGAAATCCGGCGCGAGACGAGCCGCACTGAGCCTCGTGCCAGCGGGGTTGAAATAGGCCGCACGACGCGAGTCGCCCCTGGTCTGGAGCAGCGAGACGAACTGCTGGTCGGCGATGAGATACCCCGTGCGCCCGGCTGGTATCTCGAACTGGTAGTAAAAGTTCTGTTCGGCAGCGTTCGATGTGAACGCGCCGAAATAGTTGTCGCCGTCCGAGGAGATTCCCTGTTTCGCCTCCGCGAGAGCCTGCGCGTACGCACCCGCACGCTGCTCCGCGGTATGCATGTAGAAGCGCGCCTTGAGCGTGTGCGCAAGCTCGGTCCACAGGTTGGCATCGCCGAAATACACCAGGTCCGCCAGGGTTGGTGGAGAGTTGGTGACAGCCGTCGTTGCGAGGTTGGCGATGGCAGCGGTCAGTACTTTCTGCACTGAGTCGTAAACCGCGAGCTGATCATCGAGCTTCGGGTTTGCCACATTCGACAACGCCTCCGAATAAACGAGGTTGCCGAACAGATCAGCGCCCGTGCCCATCGTTAATCCTTCCTGCACCTGGGAGATTCCCAGCAGCGTGAAGTTCTTCTCGGTCTTCGCAATTTGCTGGGCGTGAACGATGTCGATGAGACCACCGGCGGCGTAGAGCCCCGCGTTGTACCCGCTCTGAATACCCTCGTCGTACAC
>JAXDMH010000119.1:0-5468 GCA_034666225.1 Myxococcales bacterium | reverse complement strand
GGGATGTCGCCGGTGACCAGCTGGTACAGGATCACCGCGGCTGAATAGAGATCGGCGCGCCCATCTAATGGTTCGGCGCGCGCTTGCTCGGGCGCCATGTACTCCGGCGTGCCGCACACCAGCCCCTGGATGGTCAGCATCGCCGCGCGATCTTCCTTGGCGTCGTTGCCT
Organism: Myxococcales bacterium; assembly: GCA_034666225.1. GTDB lineage: Bacteria > Myxococcota_A > Polyangia > Fen-1088 > Fen-1088 > DATKEU01. Next base: position 5,297 of record JAXDMH010000119.1, on the reverse strand, counting down.
TGCGCCTTGGCGATGCCGAAATCGCACACCTTGACGAAGTCTCTTTCGCCGCGCTTTTCGATCAGCATGATGTTGCTGGGTTTCAGATCGCGGTGGATGACGCCCTGGACGTGCGCTTCGTCCAGCGCCGACAGCACCTGCGACATCACCCGCACGATGCGCGACAGGGGCAGCGGGAAATCATCGCGGATGACCTGGGCCAGGTCGCGGCCGTTCAGCAGCTCCATGGCGATGTACAGCGTGCCGTACTGGTCCTGGCCCGAATCGATGATCTGGATCGAGTTGGGGTGGTTCAGCAGCGACGCGCTCTTGGCTTCGCGCTTGAACCGCAGCACCAGCTTCTCGTCGTCCATCAGGTGCTGGTGCAACACCTTGACCGCCACCGCCTTGTTCAGCGACAGCTGCTCGCACTTGTAGACGTTGCCCATGGCGCCGGTGCCGATCAGCTTCTCCACCCGGAAGTTCCCGGCGATCACGTGCCCGATCAACCGATCGGGCGTCACAAGGGGCTCTTCGGGCTGGTTATTCATAGATGCGGCGGCGCCTTTATGGCCAACCATAGTATCCCAATTCGGGTACCTTGGCGCGGTACGCCAACCCACGGATCGTCGACGCGGCGAAGGACGATCGCGCGGCTGGCGCCGGTGGTTGCCACGCCGGCGATGCCACGCTGGCGATGCTAGGATGCGCCGGCCGAGAAAAAACGTGCCCCTTCCACTCGTCGACATCTTGATTCCGCAGGGCCTGGCCGGCGAACGTCTGGACCGGGCCATCGCCCGCCTGAACCCGCGGGTCAGCCGCATGGAAGCGCGGCGCATGATCGCCGGCGGGTCGGTCTTTGTCGACGAGCACCGGACCCGCATCGCCTCCCGGTTGCTGCACGTGGGCCAGCGCCTGGTCTGTTATCGGCTGGCCACCGCCACCGCCGAGATGAAGCTGCCCCAGATCGTCTGCGACCACCCGGACTTCTTCGTCATCGACAAACCGGCCGGCATCGCCGTCGAGGCCACGCGCGCTGGCGACGTGGCCACCGTGGCGCGCTGGCTGAGCGATCAAGGGCTGCCCGCCCTCATCACCCATCGCCTGGACGTGCCGGTCAGCGGCGCGCTGGTGGTGGCGCGGACCCCGGAATCACAGGTGGCCCTCAATCGTCTGTTCGCCGTTCACGGTGTCGAGCGCCAGTACCTGGCGGGGGTGACGCCGGCGCCGCTGTGGAACGACCACGTCATCGAGAGTCCTCTGGACGGCCATCCGGCGCGCACGCTGGTTCGTGTGCTCGAGCGGACCGACACCAACACCGCTGCGCTGCTGGAGGTGCGCCTCGAGACCGGACGGTTTCGTCAGATTCGCCGGCACCTGGCCAGCGAAGGGTTCCCGGTGGCGGGCGATCGCGAACAGCCCGACGCCGCGGGCACCGAGCGCATCCTGCTGCACGCCTTTCGCGTGGCCTTTCCCTGGGGCGATGATTCCATCGACGTGCGCGTGCCGCCGTCCGCCGATTTCGGGACGGCGCTGGCCCGGCTGGGTCTGGGCACCGCGGCCGCCGCGCCCGCGACGACGGTCTCAGTCGCCGAGACAGATCCCTAGATCGCGCGCCGTCATCACGGTGTCGGAGTCGAGGGGGACCACCTTCATCACGGCGATGGCCTCGTCGATGGGGACCGGCATCATGCGCGGCGGGTGATAGGCCACGATGTTGCCGAACTTGCCTTGCTCGACCATGCGCACGGCGGCGGCGCCGAAACGCAGCGCCAGCAAACGATCGCGGTGGGTGGGGCTGCCGCCGCGCTGCAGGTGGCCCAGCACCAGCGATCGGCTTTCGAACCCGGTGCGCTCGCCCAGGTAGGTGCCGATCTTCTCGGCCAGACCGCCCAGCCGCACCTCGCGACCCAGCTCGGTGCCGATGGTGCTGATGTCGCCGTGCAGGGGCTTGGCGCCTTCGGCAACCACCACGATGCAATAACGGCGGCGGCTGGCGTAACGGTTCTGGATGTGGGCGACGACCTTGTCGATGTCGTACGGGATCTCCGGCATCAGGATGACGTGGGCATTGCCTGCCACGCCGGCGTGCAAGGCGATCCATCCAGCGTAACGGCCCATGACCTCGACGACCATGATCCGTTCGTGCGATTCGGCCGTGGTGTGCAGGCGATCGATGGCCTCGGTGGCCACCGTGACCGCGGTGTCAAAGCCGAACGTCGCCTGCGTGCAGCTGAGATCGTTGTCGATGGTCTTGGGCACGCCCACGACGGGCAGCCCCTTCTTGGCAAAGCGGCTGGCGATGCGAAAGGCGCCGTCGCCGCCGATGGCGATCAAAGCGTCGCCGCCCACCTCCTTGAACCGGCGCATGACCTCGTCGGAGATGTCGGTGGTGACGGTCTTTCCATCGCGCGTGACCAGAAACTCGAAGGGATGTCCCTTGTTCACCGTCCCCAGGATGGTTCCGCCCAGGTGGGCAATGCCGCGAACCTTGTCGCGGGTCAGATCGACGAGACCGTCGGGGTCGCCGCCCACCAGCCCGTGATAACCGCGTTTGATGCCGGTGACCTTCCAGCCGCGGCGCAAGGCGGAAAGGGTGACGGCCCGGATGACAGCATTGAGGCCCGGAGCATCGCCGCCTCCCGTGTTGACTAGGATGTGCATGGCTTACGAAATATCGCGGCTGCTCCGTTACCGCAACTCTGGCCGACGAATGATCAGCCAGCGAGACAATTGTTTCCGGCGTGTCAACCGGGCGGGTGCGTCAGACCAACCGCTCCTGGATGCGCTCTTTCAGGTAACGGGTCAGGTACTGCATCTGTTCGTCGTCGATGGCAAACAGCGCTCGCCCCACGAAGATCTGCGAATCGATCTCGTCAGCGTCGACGGCCCCGACATAGAGACCCTCTCGTTTTGCCAGCGCGTTGGCCAGGCGCACGGCGTTGGCTTCCGAATGCGGATCGGTGGAGTCATAGTCGACCGAATCGCGGATGCTGCGGCCGATGCCGTCGGGCAGCCCCCATTTTTCGGCCAGGGCCACCCCGACCTTGCGATGAATGCGGGCGATGAGCGCGCTCCAGGTGGCGGGCGGAAACCAGCTCTGGGTCCGCTTGCCGCGCAGGCGGGTCTCGGCCTCCAGCAACATGGTGGCGGTGACCGGTTTGCCGATGTCGTGCAGCAGGCCGCCCAGGTACCCGGCGTCCGCACGGTCAACCTTGGCCTGACGCAACAGATCGCGGGCCATCAGCGCCACCGCCAGCGAATGCTCCCACAACCCACGGCAGATGCGCGCGATGTCGCCATCGACCGATTCGAACGTGCGGCGCGCCGAGGTCTCCAGCAGGAAGACGCGCAGCTCGTTGCCGCCCACGCGGGCCACGCATTCCGCGATGGAACGAATGGGCGCCACCGGCGCGCGCGAAGCGGCGTTGGCCAGGCGAACCACCTGTGCGGCGACGATGGGATCGGTCTCGATGAGGCGGGCCACCTCGGCCAGCGAGAAGCTGGGGGCGCTCAGCAGCGACAGACACTTGGCCGCCACGACCGGCAGGGGCGGCAGGGCCAGGTCGTCGGCGGCGATCCGCCGCACCACCGCCTCTTCCACCTGGGAGGAGACCTCCACGTCCGAGATGCGGGAACCCACCCCTTTCATCGTATCTGGAACCCTGAGAGGGTTCCAGGCCTCCCGCGATGGAACTCCGGCGGCAAAGCCGCCTGCATTCCGACGCGTCAGTATCTGGAACCTGAGAGGGTTCCAGACCTCCCGTTCCTATGCTTCAGTGCGTGGCTTCGGTCATCGGCTGGGGCCGCCGGTCGTAGTGCGTGCCGAAGAGGTAATCCCAGATCGGCGTGGTGAAGCCCCAGTTGTATTCGGGGTGGGCGTGGTGGATGAGGTGGTGGCGCTTCATCCGCTTGAACCAGCCCCATCGGAACGACCAGTGGTGGCTGCCGTGGTGGGCGATGCAGTAAAGGATGTAGCCCAGCCAGTTGCATCCCATCACCACACCGGTGACATGCGGCCGCGTGACCACGCCCAGCCCTTTGAAGACGAGTACCACGGCGATGGCGGTGAGGTACCAGGGGACGCCGATCAGCGCCTGCGGCGAGCGATGATGCAGGGTGTGGCCCTCGCTCAAGAACGAAGGCCACAGGTGATAGACATGACGGTGCAGCAGGAACTCGGACAGCGTCCACGAGAAAAAACCGACCGCGCTCCAGATGAGCCACTGACCGGGCTTCAGCAAGCTGCGACCGCCGGCAAAGGCGTGGCTGCACAGCCAGATCACCAAGCTGATGTTGGCGACATAACCAAACCAATAGTTGAACTTCGACGAGCCCAGCTTGCGAATTAACTCGGTTCGGTCGCTCACGAAGGTTCCTTGGGCCCGGAATTTAGACCAGGGCCGACGGCGAGGAAAGTCACGGCGAGGAAAGCCACCGCGTCTCAGCCTCGCCCGTCTTGCGGGGCACGGGTAAGGCACGGTAAAAGCGTCGGTCGATGGTCACCGGCGCGCCGAGCAGGCTTCCCGCCAGATGGTGGCCGCGCGCACCGTCGTCGACGACGATTGCGATGGTGGTGGCCGGATTGCTGGCGGTCCTGGTGTCCGGCTGCACGCGGCCGCCGCCGGTGAAACCCTGGCAGCGCGCCTATCTGTCCAAACGGGCGCTGCGCTTCGACGCCGACCGTCTGGAACAGCGGTTCCGCCAGCACCTGTTCGGCTCGCGCGAGGGCTCCGACCTGGGGTTTGGACAGCCGGGCGGGGGCTGCGGCTGTAATTGAGATCGCCGGCCGCGCTGCTTGCCGTTGGGTTGGTCGTCGTCACCGGACTTTCCGTCCTGGGCGCGCGCCTGACCCGCGCCGAGAATATGGTCACCGTTCGCGGCGTCTATTTTCGCGAGCGGTCGACGCGCGTCGTGCAGCCGATCGCTGAAATTTCAAAAGATCTGCCGCACGGCTGGGAAGTGCGGGCCAACTATCTGCTGGACGCCATCACCTCGGCGTCAGTGGCGGCCGGCACGCTGAACGGCGACAACATCTTCACCGAGATCCGCAACGAGGTCGGCCTTCAGATAAGCAAGCGGTTCGCGAACACCCAGGCCAGCCTGGGGTATCACTACAGCGCCGAGTCCGATTACTGGTCGCACTCGATCAACGCCGCCGTGGCCCAGCACGTGTGGGGTGACACCGGCGTTCTGCTGGCCAGCGGCGGCGTCGGTTTCGATTCGATGATCTCGCGCGGGCGAACGCCGGCCTGCGCCCCGCGCGGCGAGCTGGCCTGTCACCTTCGTTCGTACTTCGGCGGCCTGGCCTACAGCCA
>JAXDMH010000118.1:0-4905 GCA_034666225.1 Myxococcales bacterium | reverse complement strand
CTTTCGCGCCCACTAGTTGGGATATCTCTTTTGTCCGCTGTGCTGCTGGTTGATCTCCCACGATTGCTTGGCGTATTTCCAGCAGACCGCGTCCTCGACGGTGCCCATCCTGAAGCCATGGGTCTTGAGGTACCCGGTGTTTGGATCGAACAGAAGCTTCGCCGCCTCGACGGACCAGGGGAAGACACCGTGCATGAGAATGACCCCGCGCAATCCCCCGCCCGGGGCGGCCCCGATCGCCTTGATGATGTTGTTTGCGAACACCTGGCCGGCCAGATGCTCGGTGTCGTGATTGGAATCGTCTGAGTCCATCTGCCAGCCGATGTGGACGGCATATTTGGCCGCCAGCGCGCTCATCTCCGCCAGTCGCGGCATGCCGGCCTGGAATGGTTCGCCGTAGGGCGTGCGAAATCGCGTCAGGTGCGGGCGCGCGCCGCCCGAGAGGGTGCCCACCAGCGTCTCGACGCCTTTTATCTCGTCCTCGCAGACGATGCGGCTGCCGGCGGTGAAACCGCAGCTGCTGGCTGCGTAGTCGGCGGGGTTGAAGACCTGGTCGCCGCCCATGTGGCTGTGGTGGACGCTGTGATTGCCGACGTTCTGGGTCTTGAGCAAACCCTGCAGAACGGTCTTGCAGCCGGGGGTATTGGCCACGTCGCAAAAATTGCTGGTGTTGATGAAAAAATCAAAATGAAGGTTGTTGGCGTCGGCCCATTCGAGCAGCTTTTTGGTCGAATCGCCGGCACCAAAATTCGCGAACTGTTCGACGTCGGCCGCGGTCCACGGACGATCGGGTACGTCATCGAAGGTTGGAATGATGACATCGCGCGGAATGTAGACCGGTGTCACTTCAAAACCGACCGACGCGAAGGTGCCAATGGCCACAGGCGCGTTCAAAGCGGTGCAGCTCGGGTTCAGGCAGGTCCCGCCCGCGCAGCCGTTGCCAGGCAACGCCGTTCCCGAGCCGCCCGTTCCCCCGACGTCGATGGCGGCGGGCGCGTCGACGGCGTCCGTGCCCGCATCAACCGCTCCGCCGGCACCACCTTGAGGGACAGATCCCCCCGAACCGACGGCGCCGCCGCTGCCGGTGTTGCCCACGCCGCCGCTTCCCCCGCCGCCTGACGTCCCGCCCGAGCCCGAGACCGCCCCGCCCGTTCCCGAGCCGCCTTTGGTCCCGCCTGTCCCGGCGCCGGCGCTGGAGTCCTTCCCGCACCCGGAAAAGCAGACAAGCCACGCCGCTGCAGCCGCGCACAGCGCGGGTGACAGCGATGCTGGACGAACGGGCGCCGGGGCAGTCATCTGAGCCTCCCAAACAGACGTATCGGCTTAAATACAACCACATCTACCACCGTCAAATCTGCTCGAAGCGGGGTGCGAAGAATGGCCTGCCACCCGTAAGATGCGGCCATGCGCATCATCCTGTTCGGCGCGACCGGAATGGTGGGGCAAGGCGCCCTGCGCGAATGCCTCCTGGATCCAGACGTCAGCGAGGTCCTGGCCATCGGGCGAACGCCGGTCGGGCAAACCCACGCCAAGCTGCGCGATCAGGTGCTTCCGGATCCAGGCAACCTGTCGTCGATCGAAGGACAGCTGGGCGGCTATGACGCCTGCTTTTTCTGTCTGGGCGTCTCGTCGGCCGGGATGAGCGAGGCCGCCTATCGCCGCATCACCTACGATCTGACGCTGGCGGCGGCCCGCACCTTGAGCCGCCTAAACCCCGGCATGACCTTCATTTACGTTTCAGGAACCGGCACCGACAGCAGCGAGCGCGGACGATCGATGTGGGCGCGCGTGAAAGGCCAGACGGAGAACGCGCTGCTGGCGCTGCCGTTCAAGGCGGCTTACATGTTTCGCCCGGCCATCATCCAGCCATTGCACGGCATCGTGTCCAAGACGCCGCTTTACCGGGCCTTCTATTTCGTTCTGGGGCTGCTGGTCCCGCTGCTGAGAATCCTGTTTCCGAAATACATCACCACCACCGAGAATCTGGGTCGGGCCATGCTGGTGGCCGCCAAGCGCGGGGCGCCACGACCGTTGGTGGAAAACAACGAGATCGACGCGCTGGGCGCCGGCGCCTCCGCGGCGACGCCGACGACGTAGGCGACGGGGTGGCCGGCTGGCAATCGGGAGCGGTCCTGGTGATGGCCGCCGTCGCGACCAACACGGGGGCCCCGTCGGTGTCACCCGCCGACGATCCGACGACGCTGGTCCCCGTGCTGGCGACGCTGGGAGGTGACCTGGTGACGTTCTCGCCGGCCACGCAAGAGGTGCGGGTGACGACCCTGGTGGCGGCCACGCCGGCCGACGTGGAGGCGGTGCTGGACGCGCCCGCGGCTTACCGGCAGGCCATCCCCGCCCTGGTCCGGACCGACGTCGTCGGGCGGCGTCCACATGCCGGCGCCACGGATGATCGCCTGGTCGAGTGGGAGATGGAGATCCCGCTGTTTAATCTGGCCGGCAAGATGTGGGTGAGCCGCGACGGGCAGCGGGTGGTGCTTGATCTGGTGGAGGGAAACTTTGCCCCGGGCCAGCTGGTCTTCAGCTGGGCAGCGGCCGGGCCCGGGCGCACGGTGGTCTCGCTGCGCGCGCACGTGAACAACCAGGCCGGCGGCTGGTTGATCAAACGCCTGGTGGCGCGCAGTCGTTTTGCCGGCGCGGCCGTCAATGCCACCAGCGCGTACGTCGCCGCGCGCGCCACCGCGGCGCTGGCCGAACATCCGCGGGACGCCGAGGCGCGCCGCCCCCGGGCGGCGCCGTCACCGCCGGCGATGTCCGCCATCGACGGTCGGGCCCTGGGCGAATGTCTCCTGGGACCGCACGGGACCGGCGCGGGCGCGGTGGGTCTGGTCAAGCGTGCGCCGTCGGGACGGCTGGCGCTGGTATCCGTGGCCGTGCCGACGCGGCTGGCGGCACCCGATGCCTTGACCCGGCTGGGCGCTCCGGAAAGCTGGCGGGCCTTCCCTGGATGGAAGCGGGTAGAGCGTCTGCCGGCGACGACATCAACGCCAGTGACCGACGGCGGCGTCGTCGTCGTCGACGTCGAGGTGCACGACAACATCCCGTTCGTCGACTTCGATGCGCGCTGGCGCGCCTGGCCGGGAGCGAACCCGCGCGCGCAGGCGATCGACGGCGACGGACGGGGCGCGATCTTTGGTTGGGACGCGGCCGAGCGCGGCGGCGCAAAACCGCCGCCGGCGGCGGTCGTCCTGTCGATGGATCCGCGACTTGAAAATCTGGGCTATGTGCCGCGCAAGTTCATCGCCGCCGAACCGCTGCTGGAGCAGGGGCTTTCGTTGGCGCTGGCCTACGTCGATGCGATGTCGGCCAAGGAAGCCATCGAGGCAGCGGCAGCGGCCGGGCCCCCGGGAAATCAAAAGCGGCAGTAGCCGACGGTGTAGCCGGGCAAGGTCACGCAGAGCAGTCCAGGCTGGCAGCCGGTGGTGCCAGCCAGCGGACGGCACAGCTGCACACAGTCGCCGGAGGCAGGATTTCCCGGGTCAGAGCTGATGCAGGCCAGCCGGACGTCGCAGTCTTCCTGAAGCATGCAAGGAGACAGCGGCCCGCCGGCGCCCTTGAACGCGCAGAACGTGTCGCCCTGAAGTTTCTCGTCCGGGTAACAGCCGCGCTTGTCCGGACAGTCCTGCAGCAGCAGGTCGCACTCCAGCCGCGACACCCGATTGCTGGGCCCGTCGTCGCCGTCGGCGATATCGGCCCCATCCGGCACCGCCGGCCCATCGCTGGCGTCGGCGTCGCTCACGGGCGGGCGGGCGTCGTCCGGCCCCAGCAGGAACCGGCACTGGCTGCAAAGGCTCAGCGTCGCCAGCAACCAAACGGCGCGAAAGACCCGACTCACACGATCAGGCTAGTGCACCGCCGTCGAAATAGCATCACATTCGGCCGACGCTATTTCGTCGGCGGTGCACCACGGAAAACGGCGAGGTCCGCCTGATTCACGGTGGCGCGCCCAGCTCGCAGATTCCGGCGCCGCAGAACGGCACCTGCGTGCACGACGGATCGTCGGACATCATCTCGGTGCAGGCGGTGCCGGCGCAGCGTTTTTTGCGGGCTTTTTCGTAGGTGTCTTTTTCTTTCTTGGGAATGGACCGCTGCTTTCCGCCCTGGTTGCACGGACAGCAGTCGTCGAGCACCAGCGCGCAATCGCGGTCGACCTTGCAATCGGCGGCGGAGGTGGCCGCGGGAGCGCTCTTCCGGCGGGCGCGCTTGGCTCTGGCTTCCGCCGACAGCGACCAGCCGAGACCGACGGCAAAAAGACCGATCAGCATCAGCACGAGGCCTCTGCTTTCAAGAACTCGTTTCCGCATGCCCAGCAACCTAGCACGGCCGGGCCACGTTCCATCGCGCCTGCGCGGGCCGTTGCTCGCCCGCAGGGCCGCCGTCTGATAGAGACAAAGGGTGGAGCTCCCCTCGTCACTGCGCACCTGGTTCGTCGTCCATTCGTTCATCGACGTGTCCGTGGCCATCCCGCTTCTGGTCGCTCCCGCCGTGCTGCTGGAGCCGCTGGGATGGACGGCGGTTGACCCGGTGGCGACGCGCCTGGTGGGGGCGGCCTTGCTGGCCATCGGGCTGCAGTCGTTCTTTGGGCGCAACGAGGGCTTCGAGACCTATCGAGCCATGCTGCGCCTCAAGGTGATCTGGTCGATGACCGCGGTGGGTGGCCTGCTGGCCGGGATCGCCGGCGGCGCGCCCACGGCCACCTGGGCCTTTCTGGCCATTTTCCTGGCGTTCCTGGGGGTCTGGTCCCACTACGCCATCCGTCTGAAGCAGCTGGCCGGCGCCCCCGCCGACGATGAAGACGTCGGCGACGACAACGCCGCATCCGAGGATTCCGCTTCGATCTAGCTCAGAACCCTCAGACGGGTTCCGAACCTCCCGCGATGAGCTCCGGCC
>JAXDMH010000117.1:0-3514 GCA_034666225.1 Myxococcales bacterium | reverse complement strand
TCACCCGCCGCACGGTGTTCAATCGGCTGCGCAAGCTGGAATCGCTGGCCATCGAGATGCTTCGCCCGGCCAAAGGCCCGCGCGAGGATCTTCCGTGATGGCCGAGGCTGATTGTCCTTCCGGTTTGCAGATCGCGCGCTGGGAGGCCGGGCGGGGCGCCGTGGGTGAAGACGGCCTGCGCCTGGCCGAGCACGTTCGTTCGTGCGCGCGCTGTTCGACGCGCGTCGCGGAGATCGCCGATGCGCGTGGCGAGCTGTTCCCCGGCGATGCCGCCAGGGAGTCGGCCCGGGTGGCGCACGCGCTGCTGGTGGCCGACGCCGTCCGCCGGGCGCGCGGTGCCGAGCCATCGCGGTGGCGTTGGCGGTGGGCCATCCGGTGGGCCGGCTTGCCGGTGCTGGCCGGCGCGGCGGCGGTCTTCTTGCTCTTGCCCAGACTTCACAACCGCGAGCCGGCGGCGATCAGCGAGTCGGAAGCGATCAGTGGAGCAGATGACGGCCAGGCGGGCGTGCGGGTCAAAGGACACCTGGTGGTCCAGGCCTTCTGCAAGCGCAAGGATGCCGTCTTTCCGGTCGAGGACGGCGGCGCGTTTTTGAGTGGCGACCGGCTGCGCTTTGCGTACAGCGCGCCCTCGGCGGGCAACTTGATGATCTTCGGCGTCGACGACGGCGGTCAGATCTTCCCGTACTACGGCGACGACAGTTTGCACAGCGTGCCCGTGGCCGCCGGCGCCAAGGCCATGCTTCCCGGTTCGGTCGAGCTGGACGACCACCACGGCCTGGAGCGGGTCTTTGCCCTGTGGGCCGCGCGACCCCTGGACGGCGCCCAGGTCAGGCAGGCAGTGGCCAGCGCGCTGTCCTCGGCCGGCGACATCGCCCGCGTGCGAACGCTGGGCCTGTCGGTTGATCAAGTGTCGTATCTTCTGCGGCGGCCTTGAAATGCAGCGGAGCACGCCACGGCTGACTGTCTCTGCGCTGGCCCTGGCGGCGGCCATCGGGGCAGTCGTCGTTGCCGTCATCGTCGCCGTCCCGGGCCAGGCGCAGGCGCAGCAGGTCCGGCACGCGCTGCTGCTGGGCAACAACCTTGGTCATGAACCGACGCGCGCCCTGCGCTATGCCGAGCAGGAGGTCGGTCGCCTGGGTGAGCTGCTCAAGCGGTCGGGCGACTTCGAGGCGGTCGACGTTCTGCGCGGAGCCAGCCGCGCCGACGTCGAGCAGGCGCTGCGTCGGATCGCGGACCGCCTGGCGGTCTCGCGGCGGGCCGGGCGGTCGACGCTGTTCTTGTTTTATTACACTGGCCACGGCGACAACGAGGCGCTGGAGCTGGGCTCGTCGCGTCTGCCCTTGCGCGACCTGCGTGCCTATCTGGAAGGACTGCCCGTCGACGTGCGGGTCGCCTTTGTCGACGCCTGTCAGTCGGGGGCGCTGACCGGCGTCAAGGGCGGGCACCGCGCCGCCGGGTTTGAAGTCCGGCTGGCCGACACCGGCAACGTCAAGGGCCTGGCCCTGGTCACGTCCTCGACCGCCAACGAGCTGTCGCAGGAATCCGACGATCTGCACGCCTCGTATTTCTCGCACAACCTGATGGCCGGGTTGCAGGGGCTGGCCGATTCGTCGGGTGACGGTCAGGTGACGCTGGGCGAGCTGTACGATTTTTCGTTCCGCCGCACCCTGGCCAACACGGCCGCCAATCTGGCCGGCGGGCAGCATCCCACGTACGACTTTCGCATGTCAGGCACCGGCGACGTCATCCTCACGCGCACGCGGGCCAACGACGGTCGCCTGCGCTTTCCGCCCGAGGCCGGCGCCACATACAGCGTCTTTCACAACGGGGACGTCACCGCCGAGCTGGCCAGCAACCAGGTCGAGGAGCTGTACCTGGCGGTTCCCGCCGGGCGTTACCGCGTGGTGCGCCGGGTTCTGGCCGGTGTTTCAGAGCGGACCGTCGAGCTTCCCGCCGGTCGCAGCGTGACGCTGGATCCGCGAGAGATGATGACGCTGACCGCGTCGTCGGATCCGGCGCTGCGCCGCAAGAACAGCGGCCCGGATCTGGCGCAGACGCTGGAGGCGCACGTCGGGGTCGGCACCAGCGCCGTTCAAGGAACGGACGCCATCATCACCAGCGCCGGGGTCGGCTACACCCGACGGGGCGAGTGGCTGACCGGGCGGTTGCGCGCCGACGTCTCGTCGTTCTCGGCCGACGTGCAGGGTTACCGCTCGACGATGCTGCGCCTGACGCCGGCGCTGGACGCGTTTGTCGCGTCGGCGTCGACGGGCGCCGTGACGTTTCTTCTCGGACCGTCGCTGGCGATGCCCTTCGTGCGCCAGCACAGCGACGAAGGGGTTCATCATTCGTTCGGGTTCCGGTACGGCGGGACCGGGCTGGCCACGCTGAATCTGTCGGCGCGGGCGCTGGTCACCGCCACCATCGATGCCGGCTTCGAGATGTTTCGCCTGGACGGCCGCGTGACCAACCGGCCCATGGCCGCGCTCAGCCTGGGCGGCGCATTCGCGTTCTAGGGGACGCTGCACCGACGGCGATCGTCCGTCACAGAAGCTGCTGCGTGGGCGCGGAAGGGGGCTGCTGCCCCCTCCCGCGGGCCCTCCCCACGCGACGAGAGCCGGGCGCGGATCCTGTTCTGGCAGACAGGGTCTTCGGCGGGCAAAGCCCGCCTTCGATCACTCTTCACAGAAGCTGCTGCGCCTTGATCTCCAGATAGCGGTTCACCAGCGCCGGCGTCAGTTTCTGCGGCAGCGGGTGCAGGACGTGGGCACCGCCAGCGCGCAGATCGCGCACCAGGTGTTCGCGCCAGAGAACCGTCTCGGCGGCAGCGCCCCGCAGGTACAGCGCCGCTCGATCCTCGGTGGCGGGGGCATCGGCCTCCAGGATGCCGTCGATCTCGCCGTCGCGAAACAGCACGCACAGGGCCAGGTGGCGGCGGGGCAGGGCGCGCATCAGGCGCAGCAACTGCGCCGCCGAGACGTCGTCGACGATCTGCGTGAAGATCACCACCAGCGCCCGTTTGCGCAGCCGCCGCGACAGGAGATCGAAGGCCACCGTGAAATCCGTCTCGACCAGCGCCGGGTGCAGATTGTACGCGGTGGCGATCAGGCGCTGGGTGGCCCGCGCCCCGCCCACCGGCGGCAGATAGGCGCGCACCTCCTTGTCGAAGGCGCAAAGGCCGATCTGATCGCCCGACCGTGCCGCCACGTGGGCCATCATCAAGCTGGCGTTCAGGGCGTGATCGAAATAGCTGAGCCCGTCGGTCTCGGCGGTCATCAGGCGCCCGCTGTCCAGCAGGCAGACGACGATCTGGTCGCGCTCCTTCTGGTGCTCGCGCACCGTCAGCTTCTGGCGGCGCGCCGTCGCCTTCCAGTCGATGTAACGGAAGGGATCGTCGCGCAGGTGGTCGCGCAGCCGTTCGAACTCTGTCTCGCCGCCGCGCAGGCGGGCGGCGCGCGCCATCAGCATGTCGCGGTTCTGCCGGGCCAGCAGATCGTACGTGCGCACGGCGCGG
>JAXDMH010000116.1:0-8397 GCA_034666225.1 Myxococcales bacterium | reverse complement strand
ATCCGGAGAACGTCGATCGGCCGGGAACGCGGGAGGAGTGCAAGCAGATGGCGCGTCCGTGCCCGTTTGTCAGCTGCTCGCATCACCTGTACCTGGACGTCAACCCGGAGACGGGGGCCATCAAGTTGAATTTCCCGCACCTCGAGGTCTGGGAGATGCCCGAGACCTGCTCGCTGGACGTCGCCGACAAGGGTGGCATCACCCTGGAAGAGGTGGGCGCGATCTTGAACCTGACCAGAGAACGGATTCGGCAGGTGGAGGTGCGCGGGCTGGCGAAGATCAAGGACCACACCGGCAACGAGCTGGGGATGCCGCCCGAGCGCAACCAGTAGAATCGCTCGTCGCGGGTCGCACGAGCTCCGACGGGCCATGCCCGGCGGAGCCGGTCGCGGGGGATCCCAAGGACCCTCCCAGGGTCCTTGGTTGAATCGACGGTATACTGCGCGGCCATGGAGCTGCGGACCTTCACCTTCCTGGACGTGCTTCAACCGCAGCTGGCGGGTTTTCTGCAAACCGTCTCGCAAGGCTTTCTCCCGCTGGACGGTCAGGCTTCGCTGTTCGTCGAGATCGGGCCCGGGATCGCCATCAACGCGCTGACCGACGTCGCGCTGAAACGGGCCCGGGTCGTCCCCGGCATGCAGATCGTCGAGCGGGCTTATGGGCTGTTGGAATTGCACGCCGATGATCAGGCGGCGGTGCGAGCGGCCGCGGCGGCGATCTTGGAGCATGCCGGTCTGCGCGAATCGGATCGTCTGGCGCCTCGGGTCTTGTCGCGGGAGATCATTACTGGCGTGGACACCCAGCAGTCGGCCATGATCAATCGGATGCGACACGGTGACATGCTGCTGGGAGGCCAGACCTTGTACACGCTGGAGGTGCATCCGGCGGGCTACGCTGCTATTGCCGCCAACGAAGCGGAGAAACGGGCGGACGTCGCTCTGCTGGAGGTGGTGACGTTCGGGGCGGTCGGTCGGCTGTGGCTGGGTGGGTCGGAAGAATCAATTCGCCAGGCTTCGGAGGCCATCGACGCCACCTTGGCCGGCATCGCCGGTCGGCCGAACGAGGGTGCAAAATGAGCAAGATGAGCGCGACGACCACGACGACGACCGGACCAGGAGGCCAATCGGATGCGCGCGGTGTGGCGTCGCCGCTGGGGGCCATCGACGCGGCCATCGCCCAGCGCCTGTTGTCGGCGGCGTTGGGCTCGGGCGGCGACTATGCCGATCTGTATTTCGAGTACCGGTCGGGCGCGGATTTTGTATTTGAAGAAGGTCGGGTGCGAACGGTCGGTCGCGGCGTCACGCTGGGGCTGGGAGTTCGGGTGCTGCGGGGGGACGCCACCGGGTACGCGTACACAGAAGAGCTTTCGGACGAGCGCATGCTGGAGGCGGCGCGCACCGCCGCGCAGATCGCGGCCAGCGGCGCGACGCCGGGGCCTGTGGCGGTGACGCCCGTGATCCTGCCGGATTTCTATCCCATCGCCCGGTCGTCGCTGGAGCATCCGGGCATCGAGAAGGTGTCGCTGCTGCGCCGGGCCGATCAGGCGGCGCGGGCCTTTGATCCACGGATCGTGCGCGTCGAGGCGTCGCTGTCCGAGGAGTGGAAAGAGGTCCTGGTGGTCAATTCGGACGGCCACATGGCGCGCGATGTTCAGCCCATGGTTCGGTTCGGCGTCAGCGCGGTCGCCGAGGAGGGGACGCAGCGTCAGGGCGGACGTTCGGGCGGGGCGGGGCGTTTCGGGTTGGAGTATTTCCTGCGTCCCGGCCAAAGTCCGGAGGAGCACGGGGCCGAGGCGGCTCGCCTGGCCATCGGCATGCTGCACGCTGTGGAGGCGCCGGCGGGCCCCATGGAGGTGGTGCTGGGCGCGGGCGAGTCGGGCATCCTGCTGCACGAGGCGGTCGGCCACGGGCTGGAGGCGGATTTCAATCGCAAGCGAACGTCGAACTACACCGACCAGATCGGCCAGGCGGTGGCGTCTTCGCTGTGCACGGTGATCGACGACGGGACGATCGGGAACGCCCGCGGGTCGATCAACGTCGACGACGAAGGCAACCCGGGCAAGAAGAACGTCCTCATCGAAAATGGGATCCTGGTCGGGTACATGCAGGATCGGATCTCGGCCAAGCACTTCGGCGCGCAGCCTTCAGGCAATGGGCGGCGACAGAGCTTCCGACATGAACCGTTGCCGCGCATGACCAACACGCTGATGGCGACGGGGAATGACGATCCGGAGGACATCATTCGTTCCGTCAAACGCGGCGTTTACGCCAAGCGCTTTTCGGGTGGGCAGGTGAACATCTCGAACGGCGATTTCGTCTTTTCATTGACGGAGAGCTACCTGGTCGAGGACGGCAAGGTGACGGCACCGCTGAAGGGCGTGAACCTGATCGGCAACGGGCCCGAGGTGCTGCGGCGGGTGACGATGCTGGGCAGCGACTTTCAGTTGTCGGATGGGACCTGGACCTGCGGCAAGGACGGACAGTCGGTGCCGGTCGGGATCGGGACGCCCACCATGAAGATCTCCGAGATCACGGTTGGGGGGACGCGTACCCGATGAGCGTCGCCGAGGCGCGTGGCGTGACAAGGTCCAGCGGTTCCAGCGGTCGCCCGGTGCCGGATCCCAAGATTTGCCAGCAACAGGCCGAGCAGATGCTGTCGTTCGCCTTGCGGGCCGGCGCTGACGGCGCCGAGGTGCTGGTGCGGGACGGAACCGAGCTGGAGGTGAAGGTCCGGCTGGGTGAGCCCGAGCTGATCAAGGAGGCGGGCAGTCGGGCGCTGGGGCTGCGCGTGCTGAAAGATCATCGGGCGGCGGTCACGTACACCTCGGATTTTTCGCCGGCGGCGATGGAGCGGTTTGCCCGGGAGAGCGTCGAGCTGGCGGCGCTGGCGGAACCCGACCCGACCGGAGATCTGCCGGCGCCCGGGGAGATGGCCCGCGAGATTCCGGAGCTCGACCTGTGGGATGAGAGCGTCCTTGGCGTCGAGGTGGCCGAGGCGATCCGGCGGGCCAAGGTCGGCGAGGCGGCGGCGCTGAAATTCGATCGGCGGGTGACCAATTCGGAAGGGGCGGTGTTCGGCCGTACGGTGGGCGCGGGCGCCTTTGCCACATCGGCGGGATTCTCCGGCGCCACGCGCGGCACGCACGTCTCTTTTTTCGTCGAGCCGATCTGCGATGACGCCGACGGAAAGAAGCGCAACGGCAGCTATTGGACGTCGTCGCGTTTTGTGGCCGCGCTGGCCGATGCGGAGGCGGTGGGCCTGGAAGCGGCCCGGCGTACGGTGGCCAAGCTGGGTTCGCGCAAGGTGGCGACCTGCGAGGTGCCGGTGGTGTTTTCGCCCGAGGCGGCGCGCGGCCTGCTGGGGCAGTTCGCCGGCGTCATGTCGGGCGGCGCGGTCTGGCGCCGCAGCACGTATCTGGCCCAGCGTGAAGGGACGGAGGTGGCGTCACCGCTTTGCGAGATCATCGACGATCCGCTGTTGCTTCGCGGACCGGCATCGCGCCCCTTCGACGGTGAAGGGCTGCCCAGTCGCGCCAACGTGCTGGTCTCCGGCGGCGTGTTGCGGATGTTTTTGTGCGACGTGTTCGCCGGGCGCAAGCTGGGGCGGCCGTCGACCGGGTCGGCCAGCCGCGGCGTGGGCGGTGGCCCGCATGTCAGCACGTCGAATCTGATCTTGCGTCCGGGCAAGACGCCGGCGGCGGCGCTGGAAAAGCTCGAGCGTGGTCTTTACGTGACCGAGCTGATGGGATTTGGATTCAACCCGGTCACCGGCGATTACTCGCAAGGCGCGGGCGGCTTCTGGATCGAAAATGGCGAGCGCATTCACCCGGTCAGCGAGGTGACGGTGTCGGCCAACTTTGACGACCTTTGGAAGAAGATCGACGGTCTGGGCGACGACCTGGACACGCGGTCGGCGGTGCAGACGCCGACCATTCGCGTGTCGAAAATGACCGTGGCCGGAACCTGAGGACCGCCCGCCGAGGGCGGAAGCGGCCAATCTTGTTCAGCAATAATCGTTCCCTCAGGATCACCCTGATCCGAGAGCCTGATCTTGACTCCGGGGGGCAGCGGCCCAGATTTGAACCGGACGTTGGTTGGTAGATAGGAGATCACCGTGTCCAAAAAAATCGATGTTTTGAATGACATCAAGAATGGCTTGCACGACCTGGTTCGTGGTCCGATTTCGCGTCCACCGGAAGTGGAGCCGACGCAGGCGCCTCCTCACCTGGGAGCAGGATCGGGGGCAGGATCGGACGACTGTCGCATTGACGAAGCCAGCGACGAGTCATTTCCGGCCAGCGACGCGCCGTCGTGGACGCTGGGACGAGGCGATCCGCCGCGCCCGCGAGAATAGGCGGCAGGCCGCGGAATTCAGCGCCGCAGGGCCATGGTCTGGGGCATCGGTTTGGTCAGCCTCATCACCGTGGCGCCGCTGAAGTTGGTCCAGTAGACGTACAGGTCGTCGACGGCCAGACCGCGCGGGCCGGCCTGATTGATGGCCAGCGTGGTGGGATGGCCGCTGCCGTCTTTGGGCGCACTGACGATCATCCCGCTGTCGTTGGGGCCGCTGGTCCAATAGACGCTGGTCTGATCGAGCGCGAGAAAGCGCGGGCCCTCGCCGGTGGTGGCCGCCAGCTGTTGCGGCGCAGTGCCGACACCGTTTTTGGCGGCGCGCATGACCCGTCCCATTCCGTCGGTGCCGCTGTCGCGCCAGTAAACGAACGCGTCGTCGACGGCGATGCCCCAGCCGTCGCCCAGAGCCGGCGCCACGACGACGGGCAGGGAGGTTCCGTCCTTGGCGACGCGCATGACGGACTGTCCGGCCCGCAATGTCCAGTACAGGTTGGTTTCATCCTGCGCCATCAACCAAGGATGCGTCGTTCCTGCGGTCAGGATTTGCGCCGCTGCGCTGGGATCGTTCTTGGCGCGCTTGAGGATGCGGCCCCGATCCGTGTCGGTCCAGTAGACGGCGTCGTTGTCAACCACCAGCCCCAGTGGATAGCTTTGATTGGTGGCGATCAATTCAAGGCTGTTCGCACCGGCTTTCGGCAGCCGCACGACGGTGCCATCGATGCGGGCGGTCCAATAGATGTACAGGTCATCAACGGCGATCGAACCGGGATCACCTTGCATGCGGGCAACCGTGACCGGGGTTCGTGACTTGTCCTTCAGCGCCTTTGCCACTGAGCCGTCCGTTGGATCGGGCATGCCGTCGTTGGTCCAATAGACAGTGGTGCCGTCCAGAGCGATGGCCCATGGATCAGCCTGGGCAGTGGCCAGCACCACGGGCGGCTCTGCGGGAGGGACAATCGCGTCCACCGGTTCGGCCAGGCTGAAGGTGCAGCTGAGGCCGCCGATGAACAGACCCACGAACAGGCCGATGAGCGGCGCGATCAGCGCCAGCCGTCTTGTTACCGGGCGATGGTCCAACAGCGGGAGAATAGCCTGCCTGGGGCGCTGTCGAAAATGGGTGTCTGACGCGCTGATCAGGCTTTTCCCACCACGATGAACAGGCGGCGAAACGGAAAAAGGGTCTTGCCGTCCTGCTGGGGCGGATAGGCGTGGGCCACGTGCGCGGCGTAACGGGCTTCGAAATCGGCGCGCTGGGCGCCGTCCAGCGCGTCGAGGAAGGGCCGCAGCCAGGTGCCCTTGGTCCATTCTTTGACCGGATCAGGGCCGGTCAGCACCTGCAGGTACTCGGTTGTCCAGATGTCCACCGCCTTTGCGTGGGGCGCCAGCAGTCGATGGTAGAAGGCCGGCGCACCGACTGGATTCGGCCGCAAGAGCGGCTCCAGCGTGTGCCGCCAGGGGCCGGACCGCACGACGTCGGCGATGGAGGTGTGCGAGGGCGCCTGGAAATTGTCGGGCATCTGGACGGCCAGCACACCCCCGGCGGCGAGTTGGCCAAAAAGCCGGGGGAATAGATCTTCGTGCTGGGGCAGCCAGTGCAGGGCGGCGTTCGAGTAGATAACGTCGGCGGGCACCGTCGGTGCCCAGACATCAAGGTTCTGGTTCACCCAGGTCACGGTAGGGACGTCGCGGGTCGCCTGGGCCAGCATCTCGGTCGAATCATCGACGCCGGTGACCTGGGCCTGGGGCCAGCGGTCGGCCAAGAACCGGGTGACATTCCCGGCCCCGCAGCCGAGATCGTAGACGAACCGCGGCGCGGCGTGGTCGATGTGAAGCAGCAGATCCAAGGCGGGGCGCAGGCCGCCTGCGCGAACTTCAAGTACTGGTCGGGACTCCAGGCCATGACCTTGCCTCCTGGCAGGGAACGTATCACCGCCCCGCACCGAGACCATCGCACCGAGACGATTGATCGCCGACGCGGAAGTTGGTCGCGTCTTTTTTCGGGACGGGGGCGTTGTCATCCAATCCGTTGATGTTCACATTCCAGCCCGCTGGGCTGCCGGGCAGGCGAGGACAGTGAGGACGAACGAGACATTCCCCGGAGTGATGAGTGATTGAAAAATCCCGACCGAGTAAGCCGACAAATGACAGTTCCAGCGCCTCGTTCGGCGTCGCCGGCTTGGACGACGTTCTGGGGGGCGGTCTGCCACGAGAACGGATTTTCTTGCTGCAGGGGGATCCGGGTGTCGGAAAGACGACCCTGGCCCTGCAGTTCCTGCTGGAAGGCGTCCGCGCCGGCGAGAGCTGTCTTTACGCAACATTGTCGGAGACCTCCGAAGAGCTGACCACCGTGGCCCGCTCGCACGGCTGGTCGCTGGAAGGGATCGAGCTTTTCGAATTGCCGGCGCCCGACGGCGACGGTGAGGACGAAAACACTCTCTTTCATCCTTCGGAAGTGGAGCTGGGCGAGGTGACCAAGCTCCTCCTCAGTCGTGTCGACGAGGTGAAGCCAAAACGCGTCGTTCTGGATTCTCTGTCGGAGTTCCGCCTTCTGTCGCAGGGGCCGCTGCGCTATCGACGACAGATCTTGGCTCTCAAACATTACTTTTTGGGGCGTCGGGCCACGGCCTTGTTGCTGGACGATCACACCGGTGATGCAGGCGGGCTGGGGGTGCAAAGCCTTGCCCACGGTGTCATCTCGCTGGAACAGCTATCGCCTCTTTACGGGGCAGAGCGCCGCCGGCTGCGTGTGGTGAAGATGCGGGGGGTGCGTTTTCGCGGCGGCTATCACGACTTTGCGATGGAGACGGGCGGCTTGCGCGTGTTCCCACGGCTGGTGGCCGCCGAGCACAAGGAGACGATCCATCCGGGACAGGTCTCGAGCAACGTGCCGCAGATCGACCGCCTGATGGGCGGAGGCATTGATAGGGGGACCAGCACGCTGTTCATGGGACCGGCTGGCACGGGCAAGTCGATGGTGGCGTTGCAGTACATCCAGGCGGTGGCCAGCGAGGGGAAGCGGGCCGCTGTGTTCACCTTTGACGAGAGCGCCGCCACCATCCTGGTGCGGGCCAAGGGAATCGGGATCGACCTCAAACAGTACATTCAAGACGGGCGCGTCGACATGCGCCAGATCGACCCGGCCGAGTTGACGCCGGGCGAATTTACCCAGTCGGTGAGGGACGCCGTCGAGAAGAATGGCGTCAGCCTGGTGGTCATCGACAGCCTGAACGGATTTCTGCACGCCATGCCGGAGGAACAGTTTCTGATGTTGCAGCTTCACGAGCTGCTGACGTTCCTGGGCCAAAAAGGCGTGGTGACGTTGATGCTGGTCGCGCAACAGGGACTGGTGGGCAGCTCGATCGAGAGTCCCGTCGACGTCAGTTACCTGGCGGACGCGGTGATGATGTTTCGTCACTTTGAAGATGGCGGTCGGTTACGCAAGGCGATCTCGGTCCTGAAGAAGCGGACGGGAAAGCACGAAGATGCCATTCGCGAGATGACCATTACCGATCGCGGAATCGTGGTCGGCGAGCCGTTGACGACGTTTCGGGGGGTCCTGGCCGGCGTTCCGGTTCCCACGTCGCTGAAGGGCGAGCATGAGTCATGAAAGACGCGTCTCCGACGCAGACGCGCGTCCTGATCTTTGCACCGGCGGGCCGCGATGCCCACCTGGCGTCGACGACGCTGGAGCGGGCGGGCATTCTTCCGTTTGTCTGCCCCAACGCCGGGACGTTCTGTGCTGAGCTGGCCAAAGGCGCCGCGGCCGGGCTGATCACAGAAGAGGCCATCGTTCCGGAGATCCGTCGCAAGGTGACCAAAGTGCTGGAGGCGCAGCCGCTGTGGTCGGATCTTCCCATCTTGATGCTGGCCAGCCGACCGCCCACCGCCCGGGGTCGCCTGCTGCTGGCCGGCGCCGTGGCCGAGCTGGGGAACGCCACCGTGCTGGAGCGACCCATCGATCCCGACACCATGGTGGGGGCGGTCCGGTCGTCGCTGCGCGCGCGCGATCGGCAATATCAGGCGCGCCAGCTGCTGCGCCAGCTGG
>JAXDMH010000115.1:0-5676 GCA_034666225.1 Myxococcales bacterium | reverse complement strand
TGCCCCCGAGCGCGGTGATCCAGGCGGTGTGAACCAGCGGCAAGGCCAGCAGCTCGACGAAGACGGCGACATAGTTGGGATGGCGAATCCAGCGAAACGGCCCGCCGGTCACCACGCCCAGGCGGGTCGACCCCATGACCTGCACGTTCCAGTGCGGCCCCATGGTGGCGATGACCCAGAAGCGCAAAAGAACGGCCAGGGTGACCAGGGCCAGCGCCGTCGCTGCTAGCGCCGGGTACAGCGGCCGCCGCGCCACCACCACCTCCAGCGCCGCGCCCAAAAGGACGCCGGTGTGCAGGACCACCATCCACCGGAACTGTGGCTCCGCCACGCGCGCGATCCCGCGCCCGCGCAGCGCCTGCTGGTGCCGACGCGACAGACGCATCTCGATCAGGCGGCCCAGGCCCACGGCCGCCAGCAACAGCAGAAACATCGCGACGCTCAGGTCCATCGCAGCAGCAGCAGCTCCATGCTCAGGCCCGGTCCGAAGCCGACCAGCAGGCCGTACGCGCCGGACGGGGCGCGCCCGCTCTTCATCCATTCGTGCAGCACGAACATCACCGACGCGCTGGATTGGTTGCCGTAATCGCGCAGCACGTCCCACGACGGTTGTAGATCTCCTCGGTTCAGGTGCAGCTCTTCTTCCACGCAGCCGAGGATGGTCTTGCCGCCCGGGTGCACGACGAAACAGGTGAGGTCCGCCCGCGACAGCCCCGCCCGCAGCGCCAGTTGATCGACGACGGCGGCGATCTCCGGGCGAAGCAGCTTGGGCACGTCTTTCGACAGCACGCAGTGAAACCCGTCGCTGCGCAGGTCAAAGCCCAGGGCGTGCGTGGACCGATCGAAGAGATGACTCTGGGTGCCCCAGATCTGCACGCCGCCGCCTTCGCCGTCGCCGTCGCCGACACCGACACCGACACCGACATGGCTGCCCCCGCGCAGCACGGCCGCCGCGGCGCCGTCGCCGAACAGGGCGCTCGACACCAGGTTGTCGCGCGACAGATCGTCAAGCTGCAGGTTCAGGCTGGGCAGTTCGATGGCCACCACCAGCGCGTTGCCCTGCGGATACCCGCGCAGAAAATCCGTGGCGCGCGCCATCCCCGCCGCGCCGCCCGAACAGCCCAGTTCGGTGATGGGCAGCCGACGCACGTCGCGCCGAAAGCCCAGCTGGCCGACCAGGTGCGCGTCCAGCGACGGGATCATGATCCCGGTGCACGACACGGTGACGAACAGATCGATCTCGTCGGCGCGCAGACCCGCCCGGGCCAGCGCCGCCTCTGTCACCTGGCGGCCGAGGGGCAGGGCGTGCCGCTGATAATCTTGCATGGCCTCGCCCAGCGGGCGCCGCTTGCCCACGGATTCCAGCGGATAGACGCTGTACCGCCGTTCGACCGCGGCGTTGTCGAAGATGGTGGCCAGCACCGTGGACAGTCGCCGCGCCTCCATGGGGAACAGGCGCAGGAAGGCCGCCTTGACGTCCTCTTGACGGGCGGTGTGGGGTGGAACCGCGGTGGCTGTCGCCACGATTGTTGCTATGGCGCTCATGGTTCTGCGGAACCTGGTCCTGGACCGACATTCGCACAAGCTCCACACGCCAACAACCGCCCGCCAACCTGGCGATCCCCTGGCCGCCGCCCGGGGATGTTCTGGTAGAGTGCCGGGCAAATGTCCGTGCAAGACGAAATGGTGCAGGCGGCGCAGCGCCTCTTGATGAACAACTATCGCCAGTCGCCGGTGGTGTTCAGCCGCGGCGACGGCTGCCTGCTGTGGGACATCGACGGGCGCCGTTATCTGGACATGACCGCGGGCATCGCCGTTTGCGTGCTCGGTCACGCCGATCCCGGCCTGGCCGACGTCATCTCGGCCCAGGCGCGCCAGCTGATCCACGCCTCGAACCTTTATTACCTGGAAAATCAGATCCGCTTTGCCGACGCCCTCAGTCGCCGGGCCTTTCGCGGCCGGGTGTTTTTTTGCAACTCGGGCACGGAGGCCAACGAAGCGGCGTTGAAGCTGGCGCGTCGCTATCAGATCGTCACGCAGAAGCGTCCCGACCGCGTCGAGCTGGTGGCGTTCGAGAATGGCTTTCACGGCCGCACCATGGGCGCGCTGTCGGTCACCGGCCAAAGCAAGTACCGCGACGGGTTCGGTCCGCTGGTGGGGCCGGTAAAGTTTCTCCCGTACGGCGACATCGCCGCCGCCCGCGCCGCCATCACCACGTCGACCTGCGCGGTGATCCTGGAGCCGATTCAAGCGGAGGGCGGCATCCTGCTGCCGCCGCCCGGATACCTGCAGGACCTGCGGCGACACTGCTCGGACACCGGCACCGTGCTGATCTTCGACGAGGTGCAGACCGGCTCAGGCCGGACCGGGACGTTTTACGCCTTCGAAAAAGAAGGGGTCACCCCCGACGTCGTCACGCTGGCCAAGGGTCTGGCCGGCGGCGTTCCCATCGGTGCCATGCTGGCCAACGAAGAGGTGGCCCGTGGCTTTGAACCGGGTACGCACGCCGCGACGTTCGGGGGCAACCCGCTGGCCACGGCCGGCGCGCTGTACGTTCAGCAGGCGATCGATCGCGAGAACCTGCTGGAACGTTGCCGCGACGTCGGTTCGTACCTGGGATCGGCGCTGCTGCGTCTGGCCGAGCGCCGGCGCCCGCGCACCCGGGGTGCCCGCGGCCGTGGTCTTTTGCAGGGGCTGGTGATGGACGGCGACGCCGCGCCCGTGGTGGCCAAGGCGCGCGACGCCGGCCTGCTGATCTCCGTGGCCGGCGGCAACGTCATCCGGTTCGCGCCGGCCCTGATCGTCTCCAAGGCGCAGGTCGACGAGGCCATCGCCATCCTCGACGACGTGCTGGCCCAGGTACGCTAGTGGCGGCACTAGTGGCGGCCAGCAATTCCATCACCGTGGGCAAGGATTTTCTCAGCTTCTGGGATTTGCCCGACGGCGGCATCGAAGGGCTGATCCGCCGCGCCGAAGAGTTCCGCCTGCTGCGCTCGCTGGGCGAGCCGCACGCCACCCGGCCGGGTCGCGTGCTGGGGATGGTGTTCGAAAAGGCGTCCACGCGCACGCGCGCCAGCTTCGAGATCGCCATGTTCGAGCTGGGCGGCCACGCCCTGTACCTGGGCAGCCAGGGAACGCAGCTGGAACGGGGCGAGCCCATCCGCGACACCGCCCGCGTGCTGTCCGGGTATTGCCACGCCATCATGGTTCGCACCTTTGGCCAGAACCGCGCCGAAGAGCTGGCCGGGTACGCCAGCGTTCCGGTGATCAACGGTCTCACCGATCTGCTGCACCCCTGCCAGGTGCTGGCCGATCTGCAGACCGTCTTTCAATACGGACACAGTCGCGGGTCTGCGGCGCCCGACGCACCCGACGCCACGCTGTCGGTGACCGGCGACGTGGCCAAGACCTTGCGGTCGATGCGCTATGCCTGGATCGGCGACGGGAACAACATGGCCAACTCGTGGATCGAGGCGGCCGGGATCTTGGGCCTCGACCTGGCGCTCGCCTGCCCCAAGGGTTACGAGCCGGACGAGACGATTTTTGCCCGAGCCCGCCAGACCGAACGGGGACGCATCGTCATCACCCAGGATCCGGTGGCGGCGGTGGCGGGGCGCAACGTCATCTCCACCGACGTCTTCACCTCGATGGGCCAGGAACAGGAGGCCGAAGCGCGCCGGGCGGCGTTCGCCGGCTACTGCATCGACGCCGCGCTGATGAAAAAGGCCGCGCCCGAGGCCATGGTGTTGCACTGTTTGCCCGCCCACCGCGGCGAAGAGATCAGCGACGACGTCATCGAAGGTCCCCAGAGCCATGTCTGGCAGCAGGCCGAAAACCGACTGCACGCGCAGAAGGCCCTGCTGGAGGCCCTGCTGCTCCCCCCGACGCGATGAGGCAGCCTCAAGAATCGGCCAAATCTGCCGAGATAGGCGAGAATGAGGCCGCCGAATTCTGCCGCGTCTTCCCACCCGGAAGACAAGCCCTTGCCGCGCACTCCCAACAGGACCGGGGAGTTCGAAGGGGACGTGAGCGAGATGGGTGAGGAGTTCATCGAGGAAGATGGTGCGGACGGAACCGTCGAAGCGGTTTCCGAAACGGCCGACCAGACGCTTCCAGTGGCCAGTGTGGAGGAATCGGTCGAGGAACCGGAACAGGCCGCCGCTGGGCGCCACCGCCGGGCCACACTGGTCTCGCCGATCCCGGCCATCCTGGCTGCCTCCATGACCACGCTGGCTGAAGGAAAATTCGGGCGCGGTCGTGACTCCGGCGCTCACTATACCGTCGAGCTGGAGACGGGAGACGCCGCCGTTGCGCCCGCGGAGCTGAGCGTCGACGAACGGTTTGCCCAGTCGCTGGCCGCGGCCCGGAAATCATTCGAAGCGCGTGACTTTCACCTGGCGGCCTGTCTCGCCGAAGAGGCGATGACCCTGGGCGAGGCGCTGGCCACCGACGCGTCCCAAGAGCTCCTCGCCGATGGCCAGCCGCTGTTCGAACGCATCTTTGGCGCCTTCGTTGGTCCGCTGGCCGGCACGCCCGTCCTGGCCTGCTCGTGGGAGCAGATCCTGACCCACCGTCTGGGAGACAGCACGCGTTCGTTCTTGCGCCGGATCGACGGCGTGCGCACGCTGGAACAGACCTTGGGACACTCCAGCATCCCGCCCCAGCACGCGTTGCGTATTGCCGCCTCGGCCCTGCGCGCCGGTTTCATCCGGATCGCCTGAGAGATTGATCTAGAACCCCAAGAGGGTTCAGACCTTCCGCGGCTGATTCAGCCCTTTTTCCAGCGGGGGCGATGTGGTAGTCGAACGCTCATGAAGATCGTTCTCGCGTATTCGGGGGGGCTGGACACTTCGGTCGCCATCGTCTGGCTGAAAGAGAAATACAACGCCGAGATCGTCGGCTTCTGCTCCGACGTCGGCCAGGGCGAGGACCTCGAGGCGGCGCGCAAGAAGGCGCTGCGCACCGGCGCCATTTCCTGCCACGTCCTGGATCAGCGCGACGAGTTCGTGCGCGACTATGTCTTTCCCGCCATCCGCGCCGGCGCGGTCTATCAGGGCGAATATTTTCTGGGCACGGCGCTGGCCCGCCCCTGCATCGCCAAAGGAATGATGGAGGTGGCGGCGCGCGAGGGCGCGACGGCGATCTCGCACGGCTCGACCGGCAAGGGCAACGACCAGGTGCGGTTCGAACTGGGCGCCTACTGGTTCAACCCGTCGATCAAGATCATCGCCCCCTGGCGCGAATGGGAGTTCAAGTCGCGGTCCGAGCTGATCGCCTTTGCCGATGCCAAGAAGATCCCGGTCGAGGCCACGTCGGCCAAGCCGTATTCGATCGATCGCAACCTCCTGCACACCAGCTATGAGGGCGGCATCCTGGAGGATCCCAACGCCGAGCCGCCGCCCCAGATGTTCCAGCGCACCGCCGATCCGACCAAGGCGCCCGACCAGCCGCGCGAGGTGGCCATCGGCTTCGAGCAGGGTGTCCCGGTCTCCGTCGACGGCCGCGCCCTGGGCCCGGCCGCCCTGCTGGGCGAGCTGAACACCATCGCCGGCGAGCACGGCGTGGGTCGGGCCGACGTGGTGGAGGATCGCTTTGTCGGCATGAAGAGCCGCGGCGTGTACGAGACGCCGGGCGGCACGCTGCTGCACAAGGCCCATCGCGCCGTCGCTTCGCTGA
>JAXDMH010000114.1:0-6424 GCA_034666225.1 Myxococcales bacterium | reverse complement strand
CCTGATGACGAAGATCGACGGGCGGACGCGGGCCGCGGCTGCCGAGCAGATCGAACAGAGTTTGAAGCGGCTGGGAACCGACGTGATCGATCTGGTGCAGATTCACGAGGTGATCCGAACTTCGGATCCGGAGCGCGTGTTTGGCGAGCATGGCGCCATCGAGGCCCTGGTCGCTGCCAAGAAAGCCGGCAAGATCCGCTTCATCGGTTTTACCGGTCACAAGAACCCGGCCATCCACCTCAAGATGCTGCACGCCGCGCAGAAGAACGGGTTCCTGTTCGACACCGTGCAGATGCCGCTGAACGTGATGGACGCGCATTTCGAGAGCTTCGAGCGCATGGTGTTGCCCGAGCTGGTGAAGAGTCAGATCGGCGTGCTGGGCATGAAGCCGCTGGGTTCGGGGCTGTTCTTCCAGAGTCGGCCGCTGCAGACCGGCACAGTGACGCCCACTGACTGTCTGCAATACGCCATGAATCTGGAGACGTCGGTGGTGATCACCGGCTGCGACACGGTGGGTGTGCTGAAGCAGGCGCTGGACGCCGCGTACCGGTTCAAACCGCTGAGCGATCCGCAGGTGACCAACCTGCTGGATCGAACGCGGAATTTTGCCGACGAAGGGCAGTGGGAGAAGTACAAGACGTCGCAGATGTTCGATGGGACGGCCCAGCATCCGTGGTGGTTGGAGACGGCGCAGCTGGGGCAGGGCTAGGGTCAATGCCGTTCACTTAACGGCGCGGCATTCGTTTCGCCGCTGTCTGTCCTCCGCTCCGGAAATGGTCGGACCGCAGGTGCAGGCCGCGCTGGTTTACCTTCGTCCTCCGCCAACCTTGCTGCGTGGCCTGCGCCGAGGACCGAAACTGACGGCGCCGAACGGGCAACCACCACGGACGATGGCGCCGTCAGTAGCGGGGATCGCGCCACTTCAGATCGACCCAGAACCGCGAGACCCCCGCTACTGGCGGCAGCGACCGCCCGTAAATATTGGGCCACGCAGGCCGCCAGTTTCGGTCCTCGCGACAGGCCGCGCAGCGAGGTTACCCGATGACGACACGCTGCCCGGCGCGGCCTGTCACTCCGGTCCGAACTTCCTCCGAAGCGGATAATGGACAGAGGCGAAGCGAATGCCGCTCCGCTAAGTGAACGGCATTGGGGAAGGGTCGGGGTGCGGTCCGGCTAGATCCGGATCCCCAGGGCCAGGCCTTCACCCGTCGGGATCACCGTCGAGCGGAAGAGGCCGCTTTTGGCCAGAGTTTCGTGGAAGGCGCGCATGGCGCGGATGGAGGCGGCGTGCTGGCCGGTGGCTGGTTCGGTGAGGTGGCCGAACAGGAATGAGTTGTCGCCCAGCACGGCGCCGCCCTTGCGCAGGTTCTGGGCCGCCCAGTCCAGGTACAATGGATAGCTCTCCTTGTCGGCGTCGATGAAGACCAGGTCGACGGGGCCGCGTGCGCGCAGCGTGGGCAGCACGTCCTTGGCGGCGCCGACGTGGACGTTCACGCGCTTGCCCACGGCGAATCCGGCGCGTTGAAAGTTGTCGCGGGCCACCTCGGCGTGGTGCGGGTCCAGTTCGACGGTGTCCAGCACGCCGTCGTCGTTCATGCCGCGTAAAAGGCAGATGCCGGAGTAACCACCCAGCGTGCCGATCTCGACGATGCGACGGGCGCCCACGGCGCGGGCCATGATCTCCAGGTGACGGCCGTCCAGCGCGGCGACCTGGATGTCCGGCAAGCCGGCGGCGGCGGTGCGGGCGCGGACCTCGCGCAGCAGCTCGTCCTCCGGCTGGTAGGTGTCAACGAGATATTCGGCCAGGCGGGGATCGTCGTTTCCGAATTGCTTGTTCATGGGGTGCCTCGCTGGTCCTTGTGTTCTTCTGTTACACGAATCGACCACGTCGGAACCTGATGGTCAGCACCGATTCCAGAAAAACCATCACCAGCACGGCGGCGGCCAGCAGATGCCACAGCTCGAGGCGCCGCTTGGGCGCGTTGTCCTCGCCGCCGGCGGCGGCGCGTGCTCGATCCGGGCGCTGGTCGGCGGGCAGCGTGGCCGGATCGGATTCACGGGTGTCCAGATTCACCACGAACGAATCGTCGGACCGGTCGATCTGCGAACCGTCGGTGTGCGAGCCGCGCACGCGGTACCAGCCGGGCTCGTCGGTCTCGGCGAACAGGACGGACCGCGCCGGCTTGCCGTCGCTCTGGCGCGGCTCTGGCACCAGCCAGCGCGATTCGCCGCTGGGCTTGATGACCTCGATGCGGCGATCGTCGGCGCCGATGGCGATCTCGCGTTTCTGTCCGACGGTCAGGGCGGCCACCGCCTCGCCCGAGGGAGCGCCGGCCAACCGGCGGGCAGCCTCCTGCATCAGCGGCAAAAAGCCGGGGCGGATGGGCAGGTCGGTCCATTCCCGATCGACGGTGGTGGTCAGCAGCAGCACGCGGCCCCGACCAACGTCGGCCTCGACCAGGGCCGGTGCGCCGTTTTCATAGCGCAGAACCACGCTGCGGCTGGGCAGGTCGGGCGCCGGGGCCAGCAGCATGAACTGGAAAAAGCGCGCCGACGAAAGACCGTCGCCGCGCGGCGGAAACCCGGCCAGCAAGGGATGGCGCCGATCGAAGGGGGCCAGGCGCTCGGCGGGGCGCAGATCGACGGTCTCGCCTTCGGCGCCGCTGCCGGGACGGGCCGAGGCGGTTCGCTTGAGGCCGAGAGGCTGGGGAAGGATGCGCCCCAGTTGTTGATTCCAGGCGTCGGCGTCGACCTTGTCGCCCACCGAGATGAAAAGTCCGCCGCCGGTCTCGACGTAACGGATCAGCGCGCCCGCCACATCGGCGCTGGGGCGAGCGACGTTGGCCATGAAGATCGATCCGTATTCGGCCAGCGTTCGCCCGGCCAGCTCGTCGGGCAGGGCGGTGGTGACGGCGAAGCTGCTGCCGCCGGCGCGCAGGGCCGCCTCCAGGAAAAACGTCTCGTCTTCCGTGCGCACCGTGCGGGGATCGCCGTCGACGACCAGGATGCGCAGGCCGCGCGACACCTCGACGCGGGTCATGCGGCGATCGTCGAGCGGGAAGCGGTCGTGATCGATCTCCACCTCGGCTTCGCGCACGGAGGCGCCGGCGCCCAGCGCGTGCAGGAACCGCTTGCGGGCCCGACCGTTGGCCGGCAATTCGACGAAGCCCTTGGCCACGGGCGCGCCGTCGAAGCGCAGCGTGATGCCCAGGTTGGAGACCGGGTCGGGACCGAAGTTGGCGATCTCGGCGACCACCGCCACGCCCAGGGGCCCCGCCTCCGGCGCCGGTTCGGCGGTCAGGTTCACGACGGCGCGGTTCGGCCAGGCGGCGCCTTCGTTGACGTCCAGGATCACCACCGCAGGCGGCGGCGCCCCGCCTTCCCCGCTGGCGTCGGGCAGGCCGGTGCCGCCCTCCCATCCCACGGCCTGCAGATCGGTGATGAGATAGATCAGCCGTTCCGGGCGCCGCGCCGAGGTCAGCACCTGAACGGCCTTGCGAATGGCGCCGGTGAAATCAGCGCGGCGGGCCGAGCAGGTGGCGGCGTCCAGCGCGGCCAGGACGCGCGCCCGATCGGCGGTCGGCTCCGGGATGGGCGTGGCGGTGCCTTCGGAGGCCATCACCAGGGCCACGTCCGATTCCGGCGCCAGGTTGGCCAGCAGCGACCGCGCCCGCTGGCGCGCCCGATCGAACAGCGGCGTGCTGTCGCTGGCGCGCGTTCGCCGCATGCTGCCCGAATCGTCCAGCACGATGAGGGCGGCCTGGGGACGCGACGTGGCCGCGGGCAGATCGGAGCGCACCTCGGTGTACGGTTTGGCGAACACCAGGGGCAGGGCGGCGGCGATCGCCGTGCGCATCAACAGCAGCAAGATCTCGCGCAGGCGGCGGCGGGCCGAGACCTGCCGTTCGGCGCGCAGCAGAAGTTCCATGGCGGCAAAGCGCACCGGGTTGGCGCGGCGCTGGCCGATGCGGTGGATGAACCATGGCAGGACGGCGGCGGCCAGACCCAGCAGCAGCGACGGGGCAAGGAACTGCACGGCCTATTTCCTGGCCCGCTGGCGGGTGAAGAGAAACGAGCGCAGCACGTCGGCGGGCGGCGTGTCCGTGGTGGCGAACAGATACTCGACCCGCGATTCCAGACAGGTCATGCGCCAGCGTTCGCGCAAGGCCAGCGATTCGCGCCGGAAAGATGCCGCCAGATCGCGTGGATCGGTCAAGAGGCGCCGGGCGTCGTCGGGCTCCATCCCCTCGAACTGGGTGAGATCGGTGAAGGGCAGCTCGACCTCGTCGGGATCCAGCAGATGAAACAGCGCCACGTCGTGACCGTGCGTGCGCAAGAGGCGCAGGCGATCAGCGACGGTGCCGGCGGCGTCTAGGAGGTCCGTGAAGAGAACCACCAGGCTGCGGCGATCGGCCAGCTCGCTGACGTGACTCAGGGCCCGGGCGGGGTCAGTGCGGCCGGCGGGGTAGGCGCCCTCCAGGGCCAGCAGCAGATCGCGCACGTGACCGCCGCGCGACCGGGGCGGCAGGTACTGGCGGGTCTTCTCGTCGAACAGCAGCAGCCCGGCCGGATCGCCCTGCTGCGCCAGCAGGTAGCCGAGAGCCGCCGCCAGATAGCTGGCGTATTCCAGCTTGGTCAGCCCGCGCCGCTTGTAGCCCATCGACGCCGACGCATCGACCAGCATGAAGGTGCGCATCTCGGTCTCGTCTTCAAACCGTTTGATGTAATAGCGGTCGATGCGTCCGACCGCCTTCCAGTCGATATGGCGGATGTCGTCGCCGGGGGCGTATTCCTTGTGCTCGGCGAATTCGATCGACGTGCCCGCGTTGGGATTGTGGTGCATGCCGGCGAAGGCGCCTTCCACGATCACGCGCGCCCGCACCGACAGGCTGGCCAGGCGGGCCAGATCCAGCGGGTTCAGCGCCAGCGGGCGGCGCGCGCCGCCGACGCCGCCATTTTGAGAGGTGGTCACCGCCACGAAAAAAACCTACGTCGGCTTGATGGTGGAAATCAGCTCGGCGACCAGCTTGCGCGCCGACAGGCCGTCGGCCTCCGCGTGGAAGTTGGGCAGCACGCGGTGAACCAGAATGGGCGTGGCCAGCGTGCGGACATCTTCGGTGGAGGCGGCGTAGCGCCCCGACAGGATCGCCCGCGCCTTGGCCGCCAGCACCAGGTACTGCGACGCGCGCGGGCCGGCCCCCCACGAGACGTATTTTTTGATGAACTCGGGCGCCGACCCTTCGCCGGGGCGGGTGGCCCGGCACAAGGCCACCGCGTACTGCACGACGTGCGGCGCCGCCGGCACGCGCAGGACCAGCTGTTGCAAGTCCAGGATGCGTTCGGGCGACAGCACCTTGCGCAGGTTCGGCTGGTAGGCCGTGGTCATCTGGTTGACGATCTGGATCTCCTCGTCGCGCGTCGGGTAACTGACGTCGACCTGGAACATGAACCGATCCAGCTGCGCTTCGGGCAGCGGGTAGGTGCCTTCCTGTTCGATGGGATTCTGCGTGGCGAAGACCAGAAACGGCAGCGGCAGCTCGTAGGTGTTGCCGCCGGCGGAGACGCGATACTCCTGCATCGACTGCAGCAGCGCGGCCTGGGTCTTGGGCGGCGTGCGGTTGACCTCGTCGGCCAGGATGACGTTGGCGAAGATGGGGCCGGCCACGAATCGAAAAACCCGGCGGCCGGTGGCGCGATCCTCTTCCAGCACGTCGGTGCCGGTGATGTCCGACGGCATAAGGTCGGGCGTGAACTGGATGCGCCCGAAAGAAAGGTCCAGGACATCGGACAGCGTCTGGATCAGCAGGGTCTTGGCCAGGCCGGGGACGCCGACGAACAGGCAGTGCCCGCGGGCGAACAGCGCGATCAACAGATGATCGATGACGTCGGCCTGTCCGACGATGCGTTTACCGATCTCGGTGACGATGGCCCGCCGGGCTTCGGCGATCTCGCGCACGGCCATGAGGTCGCGGTCCGGATCCAGCGTGGTCACGGAGCCGGGACCTGCCTCCGTCGCCTCTGCACCACCCCCGGCCATCGAGATCACCGATCGCCTCTCACGCTCAGACATCATGGCCAGAATGCCATGCGCGGCCGTCGGTTGCCATGGTGGCGGAAAACGGTCACGGTCAGATGATGGGGCGCAGCCCAGCCGAGTTGCCGTCGCCGTCGCTGGCGGGGTTGGCGCGGGCTGGCCTGGGGACCATGATCCTGGCGATGGGCCTGACGGGCCTGACGTGTGGGCGATTCAAGGAGCCGGCCGCGCCGTCGACGGTGGCGGTGGCGGCGGCAAAAGGGGAAGCGGCGGCGGACGAAGGCGCCCCGGCACTGGTGCGAGCGCGCGCGCTGGTGGCCCGGATGACGCTGGACGAAAAAGTCAGCCAGATGGTCAACGACGCGCCGGCCATTCCCAGACTGGGCATCC
>JAXDMH010000113.1:0-10233 GCA_034666225.1 Myxococcales bacterium | reverse complement strand
AGTAGACGATGGGCAGCGTTCCGATCCCGGTGTGGGCCATGAACGTCACCACGAAGCTTCCCTCGCGGGCGGCGTTCTCGGCGGCGATCGTGGCCGACACCTTGTCCAGACCCAGACCGCCGTATTCCTCGGGGATCTCGATGGCCAGAAGGCCCAGGTCGCCCGCCTTGCGCATCAGCCTGCGCGTGGTCTCGTACTCGAGGGCCAGGATCTGCGGCAGCGCGGGGACCACGTCCTTGGCCATGAACTCGGCGCAGGAGGCGCCCATCATCCGTTGCTCCTCGGTGAAATCTTCGGGCGTGAAGATCTCGGCGGACGCGCGGTCCTCGATAAGAAAGCTGCCGCCCTTGGGGGCGACCACGCGGTCGGACGTTCTATCTACGGTCATGGTTGCCATCGCGTCAGCTCCAAGGGTGCGGCGAAGTCACCGTCTCCGCGGCGGTGCTTTTGCTGCGGCGCCGGTGAGGAACAGCTCCACCACCGGGCCGGCCAGCTCCATCAGATCGAAGGCGTTGCGCGCCAGGACCCACGACGTCACCAGGGCGTCCAGGGCCCCGAAGAAGGCGTGGGTGGCCAGCTTGCGTGACAGGTCCTTGCGAAAGGTTCCCTGCTTCTGCCCCGCCTCGATGGCCGCTTCGACGATGTCGAAGTACTCCATCAGCCAGGACGCGGTGAACAGCT
Source organism: Myxococcales bacterium (assembly GCA_034666225.1). Taxonomy (GTDB): domain Bacteria; phylum Myxococcota_A; class Polyangia; order Fen-1088; family Fen-1088; genus DATKEU01. The sequence continues at coordinate 9,552 of JAXDMH010000113.1, read as the reverse complement.
CCATGAACTTCGTCGATTGCCGCACCTCGACCTGGAACACCACCGCCAGATCGGGGTTCCGTCCCAGAAGACCGAGGTGGTGATCGGCGATGACGCGCAGCTGGGCGGCGGCGTCGACGACGCGCTTGGCCTCCTGCCGCGCCGCTTCGATGTGCTCGCCCATCACCTCGTCGAAGAGCTTGATGAGGATGTTGTCCTTGCTCTCGAAGTACAGGTACACGGTGCCGTCGGCGATGCCGGCGGCGGTGGCGATGTCGCTGATGCGGCTGGCGAAGAACCCCTTGCGGGCGAAGACCTGGACCGCTGCATCAAGAATGCGCTGGCGCTTGTCGTCGGTCCTGCGCTTGGCCGTCGTCGCTTTGCCCGGCCTTGCTGCCTTGCCCGGCGTCGCTGCCTTGGCTGGCGTTGTCGCCGGGGCCGTCATGAATGAGTCGTCATTCACTTATTGCGAATTATATGTTTTTTCAGATTCTGTCAACGATATAATCCGTCGCTCGCCCCCAGCTTGAGACGGAGCCAAACGGAGCCATGAGGCAAAAACTCGCTGAGAAGGTCGTGTTCATCACCGGCGCCTCGTCTGGGATCGGCGAGCAATTGGCCCGTGAGGCCGCCGCCCAGGGCGCGGCGGTGGTGCTGGTGGCCCGGCGATCAGAGCTGATCGCGCGCCTGGCCGCCGAGATCGAAGCCGGCGGTGGACAGGCGCTGGCCGTGGCCGGTGACGTCACGCGCGACGGCGACATGGAGGTGGCGGTGGCCGAGGGGCTGGCGCGTTTCGGGCGGCTGGACATCGCCATTGCCAACGCCGGCTTCAGCGTCAACGGTCCGGTGGCGAACCTGCGCATCGACGATTTTCGCCGGCAATTCGACACCAACGTGCTGGGCGTGATTCGCACGGTGCAGGCGGTCATGCCGGCGCTGACGGCTTCGCGCGGATCGATCGGGTTCATGGGCAGCACCAACAGCTATCTGTCGCTGCCCGGCTATTCGGCGTACTGCGCCAGCAAGCACGCCGTGCGTTCGCTGGCCGACTGTTTGCGCCACGAGCTGGGCGACAAGCGGGTGTCGGTCACGCTGCTGGCGCCGGGGTTCGTGCAAAGCGACATCCGCCTGCTGGACAATCAGGGGCGGCACCGCCAGGGCGCCATCGATCCCATTCCGAACTGGTTGCAGTTGCCGGGCCGTCGGGCGGCGCGCCAGATGCTGTGCGCGATCCAGGCCCGTCGCGCCGAGTCGATCATCACCATGCACTCGCGCCTGTCGATCTTTGCGGCGCGCCATCTGCCCTGGCTGGTCTCGGCGATATTGCGGGTCGCCCGCGGTCCGCTGATCGCGGCGGCCCAGCAGCAACCATGAGCTTTGCCGAGTACGACGCGTTCGATGGCCTGGGCCTGGCGGCCCTGGTGCGAAAGCGGCAGGTCACGCCGGCCGAGCTGCTGGAAGAGGCGATCGCTCGTCTGGAGCGCGTCAACCCGCGCCTCAATGCGGTGGTGACGCCGCTTTATGAGCAAGCCCGGCAAGCGGCCGGCGCGCCGTTGCCCGAGGGACCGTTCCGCGGCGTGCCGTTCTTGCTGAAGGATCTTGTGGCGGCGCTGGCCGGCGCCCGCCTGACCCACGGCAGTCGATTTGTCGGCGCGTTCACGCCGACGGCGGACAGCACCCTGGTGGCGCGCTATCGCCAGGCGGGCGTCGTTTTTTTTGGAAAGACCAACACGCCCGAGTTTGGCCTTCTGCCTTGTACTGAACCGGCGCTGTTCGGTCCGACGCGAAACCCGTGGAACCTCGATGTCACCCCGGGCGGCTCCAGCGGCGGTTCGGCGGCGGCGGTGGCAGCGGGCGTGGTTCCCATCGCCCACGGCAACGACGGCGGGGGATCAATCCGCATTCCGGCGTCGTGTTGCGGCCTGTTCGGCCTGAAGCCGACGCGCGGACGAATGCCGGTCGGTCCCGATTCCAGCGAGCTTCTGGGGGGATTGGGCGTCGACCACGTGATCACGCGCAGCGTGCGCGACAGCGCCGCGATGCTGGACGCGACGGCGGGCGCCGACGCTCCCGCGCGTTATCACGCTCCGCACGCTGCCGGGCCGTTTGCCAACGAGGTGGGGGCGGCGCCGCGGCGACTGCGCATCGCGCTGCTGAAGACGCCTCACCTGACCATCTCGGGCGGCATGCCGCTTCCCGCTGACTGCGTGGCGGCCATCGACGACGCGGCCAAGCTGCTGGGCGACCTTGGTCATATCGTCGAGGAGGCGACGGTGCCCATCGACACCGAGGCGTTCGCGCGCGAGTTCATGGTGATCATGTGCGTCGAGATCGCCGGCGCCGTGGCGGCGATCTCGGCGGTGCAGGCGCGGCGTCCGCGGCGCGGCGAGCTAGAGGTGCACACGGCCTTGACCGCCATGGTGGGCCGGCAACAGAGCGCGGTTCGCTATGCGCTGGCCCGCGAACGGTTGAACGCGGTGGCGCGCCAGACCATCGAGTTTTCTCAAGGGTTCGATCTGCTGCTGTCGCCGACGCTGGGCGGGCCGCCCCTGGAAATCGGCGCGCTGCGACCCCGCGGCATCGAAGGGATGTTGCAGGAGGTGGTGGCGAAGGCCAGGTTGGGATTCCTGTTGCGCCTGCCCGGCGTGGTGGCGGCCTCCGCCAAGCGCATATTCGACTTCTGTTCGTTCACGCCGCTGGCCAACGTGACGGGGCAGCCGTCGATGAGCGTTCCGCTGTACTGGAGCGCCGCCGGCCTTCCCATCGGGACCATGTTCACGGCCGGTGTCGGCGACGAGGCGACGCTGTTCCGGCTGGCGGGGCAACTGGAACAGGCCCGTCCCTGGGCGGCGCGCCGGCCGCCGGTTCATGCGTCCGTGGCGTTGCCGCGCGAGGTATTGTCGGCGGCATGAAGCTGCGCGCGTTCGAGATCCGCTGGGCCGCTGTCATCGGACGGGCGCTGTTGCCGACGGGGCTGCTGGGCGGCGTGGTCGACGACGTCGATCTGGGCGAGGCATACCGCATCGAGTGCGCGGAGCCGCCCTGGTACGCGGCGTTGCTGCTGCGGTTCTCGCTGTGGCTGACCTGGCTGGCGCCGCCGCTGGTGCTGCGCCGCTTTCGCACCTTCGGGGGCCTTGATCCGCAGGCGCGCGAGGCGGTGCTGGAAAAGCTGCTGGACAGCCGCATCTATGTGGTGCGGGCGACGGCCACGTTCCTCAAGCTGGCGTCGTGCATGCTGCTGATGGGGCATCAGCGCGTGCTGCGCAAGATCGGCGCGTACGAATACGGCCGACCGGAGGAGGCAGCGGTCAGCAAAATAGGCGGTGTATCGTGACGGCGGGATTCTTCGACGCGCGATCCACCGACGTCGACGGCGGCGAGGCCGATTTCGTGGTGGTGGGCTCCGGCGCGGGCGGCGGCGCGGCGGCGCGGGCGCTGGCCCGCGGCGGGGCGCGCGTGCTGGTGCTGGAAGAGGGGCCGCGGGTGCCGACGCGCGAGCTGGGGAACACGGCGCTGACCACCATGGCCAGGCTGTACCGGAATCAAGGCAAGCAGACGGCGTTCGGTCGTGCCACCACGCCCATCCTGCAGGCGCGCTGCGTGGGCGGCGGGACGCTGGTGAATTCGGCCATCATCTGGCGGGTGCCGGAGAAGGTGCTGTCGACGTGGCACAAGAAATTTGGTCTGGCCGACGGCCTGCCGGCGGCGGCGCTGGACGCGGCGTACACGCGCATCGAACAGGAGATGTCGGTGCGTCCGGTGGTGGAAGGGGTCAACTCGGGACGGCAGGATGCGCTGATGCGCAACGGGGCTGCCCGGGCGCAGCTGGAGGGGCGTTTTCTGCACCGTAACGAGCGCGGCTGCCTGGGGTCTGGACGCTGCATGCACGGCTGCCCCAACGAGGCCAAGCAGTCGACGGCGGTGAACTATCTGCCGCGCGCGGTGGAGGAGGGCGCGGCCGTGTATTCCAACGCGGCGGTCGAACGCGTGGTGATCGCGGGCGGGCGCGCCGTGGCGGTGACCGGTCGAACGACCGCGGCCGACGGGTCGCGGCCGCGGAGATTTCGGGTGTCGGCGCGAAAGGCGGTGATCGTCGCGGCGTCGGCCGTGCAGAGCCCGAACCTGCTCCGCCGCAGCGGCGTCCGCCAGCCGCACCTGGGCGATCATTTCATGGCCCACCCGGGAACGGCCGTGTTGGCGCTTTATCCGCAGCCGGTGGGGGCGTGGACGGGCGCCTCGCAAGGATTCGAGGTGCTGGGGCTGCGCGACACGCTGGGCGCCAAGATGGAATCGATCAACGTGCCGCCCGAGGTGGCCGCGGCGCGCTTGCCCGGCGCGGGACGCCGTCTGGCTGCTTATATCGAGCGGCTGGATCACGCGGCCATCTGGATGGTGGCGGTGCGCGCCGAAGCCGAGGGGCGCATCCGTCCCTCGCGTCTGTTCGGCGATCACGTGACGTACAATCTGACCGGGCACGACATCGACCGGGTTCGTCAGGGGCTGAAGCGCCTGTGCGAGATGCATTTTCTGGCCGGCGCCGCCGAGGTGGTCACCGGCGTCTACGGTCTGCCGGAGGTCCTCCGTTCGATCGACGAGATCGCGGTGTTCGACACCGCGCCGCTGGATCCGCGCGCGTACAGCATGGTCGCCTCGCACCTGTTCGGCGGCTGTCGCGCCGGCAGCGATCCGGGCACGTCGGTGGTCGATCCGCAGCTCAAGGTCCACGGCGTCGACGCGTTGTACGTGATGGACGCTTCGGTCTTTCCGACGAACACCGGCGTCAACCCGCAGCACGGCATCATGGCCATCGCCACGGTGGCCGCCGAGCGCCTGTGTTAGTTATCCCGATCCAGGTGCTTACGTGTCGACCGAGCTGTCGCCGGTAAAGATCGCGTACGCGGATCATCGCCAGGATCTCGACGCCTGGGCGGCGTCGCTGGGCATCTCGCGCGAGGCGGTCGATATCTATGCCGCGGCGGAGGTGTTCGACCTGCACATCGACACCTTCATCTGGAAACGCATCCTCGGGTACGACCTGGGCAAGCGGCACGGCCGCGGACCATTCGGGGCGCGTTTCTTCCACCAGGTCGATCTGCCGCGGCTGCGCGAAGCGCGCGTGGGCGGCGGCATGTGGTCGATCACCACCAACCCGCTGCGATCGGCGCGGGGCCGCGCGAAGACCTTCGTCACCAACGTCGCCAAGCTGCACGCCGAGCTGGGGCGTTACCCGGATGACGTCGCCGTCGTGCACAACCTGCGCGAGCTGCGCGCGGCGCGCGCCAAGGATCTTCACGCGGCGATGATCGTGGTCCAGGGCGGCAACGCGCTGGACCACACGGAGACGTCGCTGGACCTGATCCCCGACGACCTGGTGGTCCTGGTGACGCTGGTGCACCTGTCGACGTCGTCGCTGGGGCGCACCAGTTCACCGGCGGCCCGGGGGCCCGACACCGGCCTTACCGACAAAGGGAAGGACTATGTCCGGCAGCTTGACGCCAAGAACATCTTCGTCGATCTGGCGCACGTGTCGAAGAAAGGCTTCTGGGACGCCGTCGCGGCGCACGACAAGACCAAGCCTCTCTGCGACAGCCACACCGGCGTGGAAGGCGTCACGCCGCACTGGCGCAACCTCGACGACGCGCAGATCAAGGCGATCGCCGACACCGGCGGCGTGGTCGGGGTGATCTACCAGTCGACTTTTCTCGGGGGCGGCGTCCTCGGCTGCAAGGCAGAACGGATCGTCGATCACCTCCAGCACATCATCAAGGTCGCCGGTGAGGACGTGCCGGCGCTGGGCAGCGACTGGGACGGCATGATCGTTCCGCCGCGCGACATGCCGACCTGCCTGGAGCTGCCGCGGCTGGTGCAATTGATGCTGGACCGTGGCTGGAAGGCGGACCGCATCGGCAAGATTCTGGGCGCCAATTTCTTCGCGTCGTTCGGGCGCCTGCGGCCCTAGCTGCCGGAGCGTCGTCCGATCGTCCGCTCAGCGGCGCGCACAGAAGTCGTGGACCAGATCGTAAAGCACGCGTAAACCCCAGGCGAAGCCCTGGGCGGGAATGCGTTCGTCGTGGCCATGGTACATCTGGCTGAACTTGACGGTGGCGTCCAGCTGGACGGGCGAAAAGCCGTAGCAGGTGGCGCCCAGCTTGCGGTAGGCAAAGGCGTCCGTGAATCCTGGGATCATGTAGGGGACGGCGGTGGCGCCCGGATCGTGTTTGGCCAGGACGGCGACGATGGCGTCGAACAGCGCGGTCCTGGTTTCGAAGGTGGTTCCTTCGTGTTCGTCGAGGACGGTCAGGCGCACGTCGTTGCCCACGACGCGGCGGATCTCGTCGAGAAAACTGGCGACGCTTTGTCCGGGGAGGATCCGTCCGTCGACGCCCACGGTGGCGGCCGCCGGGATGACGTTGATCTTGCTGCTGCCGGACAGCATCGTGGGCGAGGCGGTGTTGCGCAGCATGGCGTTCAGGGGCAGCGCCTGTTCCAGGTTGCGCCTCTCCAGCCAGCCGAGCAGCAGCGGCGACAGCGACGGGCGCAGCAGCAAGGCCAGGGCCCGGCTTTGCGGGAAGGGGACCCGCGCTGCCAGCGCGCGAATGAAGGCGCTGGCCACCTCCGTGTTGTGCTGGGGCAGGCGCGTTCGCGCCAGCGCGGCGATGGCCCGCGCCAACCGCGCCACGGCGTTGTGCGGATGGGGCATCGATCCGTGGCCGGGCGGACCAGCGGCGCTGATCTCGAACCAGCAGATCCCTTTTTCGGCGACCTGGATCGGATAAAAGCGCGACGCGCCGACGTGCAAGGTGTGACCGCCGACCTCGGTCAGGACGAACTCGGCCTGGATCGCCTGCGGGTGCCGCTCGACCAGAAACAGCGAGCCGTTCTTTGAACCGGCCTCCTCGTCGGCGACGGCGGCGAAGATGACGTCGCGATCCAGCGGGACGCGGCGACGCTTGAGCAGCAGCAGCGTGATCAGGCTCATCGTCACCATGTTCTTCATGTCGACGGCCCCGCGTCCCCAGACGTAACCGTCCTGCTCGACGCCGCCGAAGGGTGGGTGCTGCCAGGCGTCCGCGACGGCAGGGACCACATCAAGGTGGCCGCTGAGCAACAGCGGCGCCTTCTGCCCGGAGCCTTTCAGCCGCGCCACCAGGTTGGTTCGCGACGGTTCTTTTTCGAAGAGCTCGCAGGCGATCCCTTCGCGCGCCAGCACGCGGGCGATGAATTCCGCCGCCGGCCGTTCGTTGCCCGGCGGATTGGTGGTGTCGATGCGAAGAAGCTCTTTGAGGTAGCCGAGCGCTTCCTTCTGCGCGGCGATCCAGTCGGGCGCGGCGTCGGTTCCCCCGGCGCCGCCGCCGCTGCCGTCAGGCATGCTGGCGGGTCAGCTTGTCGACCAGCGACACGTAGGCCGCCATGGCGTCGGCGCGGCTTATCCCCTTGCGGGTGGTCCAGGCGTCGTACTTGGCGCGCGCCTTGAAATCCAGCGCCTCGGGCCGGGCGCCAGAGACGTCGCCCAGCGTGGCCTGCTTGTACAGGCTGTAAAGTTCCAGAAGCGCGGCGGTGCTGGGCGATTTCGAGAGCTGTTTGACCCGCGCCTGTGCCGTCACAAAATCATTTTCGGTCGACATGCGGCAATCCTAACTCACTCGAGCTTGGTGGTGGCACAAGCGGCGGGCGCGGTCACCGGGTTGCAGCCGGGGCTGCCCTTGGGCAACTGCAGCCAGTAGGTGCGGCCGGAGATCTGAAACGGCAGGTCGTCGTCCAGCGCGTGCACGCCGGCGTCGACGAACTGGTGCATGCGGGTGGTGCAGGCGTCGTCGGTCAGGTTGATGGCGCAGACGTTGATGCCCAGCAGCAGATGACCGGCGTGGGCGCTGGCGATCTGGTCGGCCGGCTCGATGTCCTTGGTGATGGCCGCCCAGGACAGCCCGAACTCCGTGGGCGCGGCGTTCACCCACATCAGACGATCGTCCAGCGACGTGCCTTCGTGGGCGTAGGTCTTGGTGCGCGCGTCGCGGTTGATCAGCGTGACCATGATCTTCCCGCGCGCTTGATCCAGCGTGGGCCAGCCGGCCGTCATCAGCCGTTCGCGCGGCGAGGCATAGCTGCCGCGCAGCCAGGCCGGCGTCATCAGCTTGTCGCGGGTGAGGGCCTTTTCCACGGCTTGCTCGACGGGGAGGATGTCGGTGATGGGGCTGCCGCCGGTGTCGTCCTTGATCTCCAGCCAGAGGAAAATCGGAACGTGGGCAGGGTGGCTGTTCGACCAGGTGGCGATGATGCCCAGACACTCGTCCAACATGTGGCAGCTGCTGTTCGGATCGATGAGGGCGATGTGATAGACCTCGTACCCGTTGGTGCCGAGGTGCACGTCCAGCTCCAGCGAGCGCACGCCGCCGTTGAGCTGCTGATCCAGCGGCTTGTGGGTGTACTTGTGACTGGCATCGAAGGCGATGGGCGGCATCTGGTGATAGCTGTTGTGCGTTCCCACCACCTGCAACGATTCGACGGTGACGGGACCTGTATTGGTGTTGGCGTCGGCCGCCGGTCGCTCGGCGGGGGAGACAGCGTCGGGCACCACCGGCGCGTCGTTGTTGACGCTGGCGTCGGTCTGGCCGGGGACGTCCGCACTGAGGGGCGCGTCGGTGCCCAAGCTGCCGGACGCACCGCCGGCCGCACCGTCGCTGATGGTCGCACCGCCGGCGCCCGCATCATGCGTTTGCGTCTGGCCGGCGCTGCCGCTGCAGGCGGAGGCGCCCCAGCAGAAGGCGCCCATAGCCGCGAGCCGCCAGGCCCCGCGCCCGGCCCATCTCGATCCGAGGACGCTCATAGAAGGGCACTCATTCCGGCCTCCGTCTCGCTGTTTCCTGACCTGGAACAAGATACGGTACTCGTGCTATTGAATACTAGTCAATGACTGGCAACGTCGCTCCCGCGTCAAAAAATGCCGTCAGCTCGCCTGCGGCGTTGGATCAGGCCGTCGCTGCGGTGGTCCAGCGCAAGCGCGACTTCGCGCGCCTTCCCGTCGCCGAGAAGGTGGCGCTGTTGCGCGCCACGGCGCCTTTGCTGAACGCCGTCAGCATCGATTGGGTCGCCGCCGCCTGTCGGGCCAAGGGGATCCCTCTCGATTCGCCCACCGCCGGTGAAGAGTGGTTGGCGGGGCCAGCGCCCAGCGCGCGCAACGTCCGTCTGCTCATCGACAGCCTGCTGCAGATCGCCCGCCAGGGGCGGCCGCAACTGGGGCGCAAGGTGCGCACCCGGCCCGATGGTCGCGTCGAGGTCGAGGTGCTTCCGGTGGGCGGGTGGGACAACACTCTTTACCGCGGACTGTCGTGCTGGGTGCGTCTGCAACCGGGGATAGACGAGGCCGGGGCCCGCCAGCAGCAAGCGGCGTTCTATCAGGAGAGCCAACCGGAAGGAAAAGTGTCGCTGATCCTGGGCGCCGGCAACGTGTCGTCCATCCCGGTCATGGACGTCCTTTACAAGATGTTCGTCGACGGCAGCGTCTGCCTCCTGAAGATGAACCCCGTCAACGAATGGGTCGGCCCCTTTCTGGAACAGGCGCTGGCGCCGCTGATC
>JAXDMH010000112.1:0-3486 GCA_034666225.1 Myxococcales bacterium | reverse complement strand
GGTTGGTGTACGTCTTGGTGGCCGCCACCGAGCGCTCTTCGCCGACGGTCAGGCGGATGCAATGCTCGCTGGCCAGCGCCAGCGGCGATTCCGGATCGTTGGTGATGGCCAGCGTGGCGCCGCCTTGCCTGCGCGCCTCGGCCACCACCGCGACGATGTCCGGCGACCGCCCCGACTGGCTGATGCCGATGGTCAGCGCCCGCGACAGGCGCGGCGCCGCTCCGTAAAGGGTGAACAGCGACGGCGCCGCCAGACCCACGCTGAGCCCGTTGAAGGCACCGAACAGGTACTGGGCATAGCGGGCCGCGTTGTCGCTGGTGCCGCGCGCGGCGATGTTGATCCATTCGGGAGAGAACGCCTGGATCGACCGGCACAGGTCGCCCATCGCAGGCCAGCCTTCTTCCCACATGCGGGCCAGCGTGTGTGGTTGTTCTCGGATCTCCCGCAACAACACAGACTCGGAATCTCCAGTACTTTCGGCCCCCGCGGCGGTCCCGGGAGACGCCTTCGGCGAGCGGCTCACGGGCTGCAGTCTGACCGAAGGGGGCAGGGCGACGCGGCTATTCTCTATCATTTCAGTGTCGCTTTCGTTTCCGGGGGCCTCGGCGGCGACAGCATGCTTGATAAAACGATCACCCCCGGAATAATTGATGAACATGGCTGCCAGGCAACGGACGTCAGCGCGGGCAAAATCTGGCGCCTTGACCAGCCCGGAAGCCCCGACCGGGCGCGGTGGGCCCCCCGCCGATAGCGACGAGCCGGCCTGGCTGACCGAGCTGCGCACCGCCTACGCCGTCCACAATGTGGTGGGCATCCGCTCCGAGCTGCCCTTCTGGCTGATTCGCTGGGACGGCAAGCGGGGCCTGGAATGGATGGATCTGGGCGATCCCAAGGACCGGCCCAAGCCGTTTCACTTCGAGATCTACTTCGGCAAAGAGGCGCTGCGCGACGAGCATTACCTGGAGGCCATCGACCAGGCTCGGCGCACCAAGCAGGTGGTGCTGCGGCAGCTGTTTGGGTTCTGGGATCTGTTTTACGCGCTGCCGGCCGATCCCGACGGATGGACGTTCCTGTTCGCCGGCCAGTTTTGTTGCGAACAACCGAACTGGGACTCGCTGAGCGAGCAGTGGCTGGAATTGACCGGGCTCAAGCCGGCCAGCGCCAACCAGGACTTCGTCGAGTTTGTGCGCATGGCGCTGAGCCTGCCGGTGCTGGAGACGACGCTGCTGGACGCCATCAAACGCTTCGTCAAGCTGTACGCCGAATACCTGGGGAACAACCGGGGCGCCGCGCTGGCCGCCCGCATCGACGCCGTGAACGGCGAGGCCATCTCGCGGTTGTGGCCCATCGAAGACTGGATCGATCGGGCCATCGGCGAGAACAAGTTCCTGCTGCCGCCCTGGTATCACGAGGGGGATCTGACCGACTGGATGAAGGAGGGGATGGGGATCAGCCGCCTGCCGACGACGGCGCTGGCGCTGATGCCGGTGGCGGCGCGCACCGAGGCGCTGAACCCGGTGCAAAGCATGGTGCGCAACGCCCAGATCCAGCGGGCCTGCATCGAGCTGGCGCGCGAGATGCCCGAGACAGCCGCCACCCGGCTGCAGGAATACGGCGTGGCGGTTCTGACCTCCGCCCAGCGCGGCAAGAGCCCGGCCCGGGCCCGCATCGAGCTGCGCGAGCGGGCGGAAAAATTCCAGACCTTCTTGCGCGACCGTTTCGGCGTCCGCTCGCTGGTGGGGATCGGCCCCACGGTGGCGCCGGGCTCGCCGCTGCACCCGTCGCTGCGCGGGGCGGTGCAGGCCCTGCACATGTGCGTGCAGACCGAAGAAGATCTGCTGTTCCAGGACCAGGACCCTTCCGACGGCGAGCTCCGTTATGGCGATCTGCAAAAAGCCGCCAACGCCGTCATGGAGGCCGCCGACCGGGAGAACCCCGCCGAGGTGCGCCTGGCCAGCGATCGCTATGTGCGCTCCGTGCTCAGCTATTCGCACGAACGCATCGAGGTGGTGCGCAGCCTTTTTCTGGCCACGCTGTTCCAGCTGTTCGCGCGCATCGAACGTCGCTATCCCATGCGCACCGACGCCCGCGACCAGTTCGTCGACGATCTGACCGTCCGGCTGGAGAGCGCGCAGTCGCTGTACGAAGTCATCGAGGGCTTCCGCGAATCGTTACAGCGCCTCTGCTTCGTGTCGTCGAAGGCGCTGCACGGACCCAAGGTGATCCGCATCGAAGCGACCCTGCACTACCTGCGGCAGAACTTCGCCGAACGCCTGCGCCTGCCCGAAGTGGCGCGCAAGGCCGGCTTTTCCGTCCCCGCCTTCGTACGCGTGTTCAAGGAGGCGACCGGCACTTCCTTCCTGGCCTTTGTGCGCGCCCTGCGCGTCGAATCTGCCAAGAAGCTGCTCACCACCACTCAGATGACCACCGAACAGATCGCGCAGAGCAGCGGCTTTCAGTCCCAGCACCACCTCATCCGCTCGTTCAAGAAAGTGATGGGCCAGACCCCCGGCGCCTATCGCGCCCAGCATTCGCTGGAACCAATCGAGGCCTGAGCGGCGCTAGTCCCACAGCCGTGCGGCGCCCCGGACGCCGCTGGAATCGCCGTGTTTGTTCGGCACAAAACGCGTCCCCGTGCGCGATCCGCTCACGAACTGTTGCCACAGCGCGGGCACCTGGTCGTACAGCGCATCGATCTGGGACAGCCCACCACCCACCACGATGACCTCCGGATCCAACACGTTGATGAGCGACGCCATCGCCCGGGCCAGCCGATGCGCATAACGATCGAACGTGGCCGAACAACCGGCGTCGCCCTTGCGCGCCCGATCGACGATCACCGGCGCCGACAGACGATCGCCGGTCTTGTCCAGGTGATCGCGGCTCATCCCCGGGCCTGACAGGTACAGCTCCATGCAGCCGTGCTTGCCGCAGATGCAAGCGGGCGCCGGGAACTCGCTGGCGTCGGGCCAGGGCAGGCTGTTGTGTCCCCACTCCCCGGCCGAGGCGTTGCTTCCCCGGATCAGCTTGCGCTCCATCACCAGCCCGCCGCCACACCCGGTGCCCAGGATGACCCCCAAGACCAGCGACCCGCCGGCCGCCGCGCCGTCGACGGCCTCGGACAGCGCGAAGCAGTCCGCGTCGTTGGCCAGGCGAATCGGGCGATCCAGGGCGGCTTCCAGGTCACGATCCAGGCGCCGGCCGTCCAACCCCTCGATATTTTCCGCGTTCTGCATGATGCCGGTCTGGGGAGAGATGGCCCCTGGCGACCCCACCCCCACGGTCATCGAGCAGCCCATGCTCTTTTCGGCTTCCTCGACCATCTGCTGCACGAGCGCCAACATACCGGTGTAACTGGCGGGCGTGGCTCTGCGGCGTTGAAAACGAATCTCGCCGTCCCCATCCAGGACGGCGGCTTCGATCTTCGTTCCTCCGATGTCCAGCCCCAGCTTCATTGCGCGGGTCAGTATGCCCAAGGCGCCGGGC
>JAXDMH010000111.1:0-11684 GCA_034666225.1 Myxococcales bacterium | reverse complement strand
GCGGTGGTGATCATGCAGCACTACGCCCGGGGCGGCATCGCCGTCGAGACCAAGGCCGACGAATCGCCGGTGACCGCCGCCGACCGCGACGCCAACACGGTGATCGTCGACCGATTGCGGGCGGCCTTTCCCGACGACGGCATCCTCAGCGAGGAATCACCCGACGACGGCCAGCGCCTTTCCAAAAGTCGGGTCTGGATCGTGGACCCGCTCGACGGCACGCGCGACTTCGTGGCCCGCACCGGGGAGTTTTCGGTCCACGTGGCGCTGGCCGTCGACGGTGTCGCGGTGGTGGGCGTGGTCGCCCAGCCTGTGACCGGCGCCGTCTATTTCGCTGCGCTTGGCGGCGGTGCGTTTGTCCAGCGCCAGGGCCAGTCGAAACCGGAGTCCATCGTCGTCTCGCTGGTGGCCGTGCTGGCGGACCTGCGCATCGGCGTCAGCCGCCTGAACCTCAGCAGCCGCGTCGGTACCTTGCTGCGCGCCGCGGGTCTGGATGGCCGCGCCGTGGCCATGGGTGCGTCGGTCAAATACATGGCCGTGGCCAGCGGCAACCTGGACGGGGCCATCAACCTCAGCCCGGGCGAGTGCGAATGGGACACCTGCGCCCCCGAGGTCATCGTCCACGAGGCCGGCGGGCGGGTGACCGACGGCGACGGCCTGCGCTTTCGTTACAACCTGCCCAGCCCGTCGCACCGGCGCGGCAGCATCGTCAGCAACGGCCGCTGCCATGATCAGCTGGCGGCGCTGGTGGCGCCTTACGCCGACAACCTTTGAACGGCCATCCACGACGTCATGACCCCGCCCTCCGCCATTTCCGATTCCGAATCCGCTTCGCCTTCCCCTTCCCCTTCCACGCCAAGGCCTGGGCGCCTGGTGGTGGCCATCGACGGCATCGACGGCAGCGGCAAATCCATCCTGGCCGATCGGTTGGCCAAGGTCTTCGCCGCCGACGGTCTGGGCACCGTGCTGTTTCACGTCGACGATTTTCGGCGGCCGGTCGACTGGGCGCGCACCGACCGCGCGGAAGTCGATCTCTACTACGACGAGTACTATGACCTGGACGCGCTCGACCGTTGCTTGTGCGCCTTTCAAAATGGCGACGGGACGACCCAGGCGGCGCTGTTTGATCAGCCGTCCGGACGGGTCGGGCCGCTGCGAGAGATTGATCTGACAGGCGCCGCCGTGGCCATTGTCGAGGGCATCTTCGTGCGGCGCCTGCCCGCGGTGTTGAACAGCGCCGTGGTGATGGTCATCGAAACCAGCGCGTCCGAGGCGCGCCGTCGTCTGCTGGTGCGTGATTCCGCCAAGGGGCGCAGCCAGGCGGAGATCGCCCATCGCATCGCCGCCCGCTATGTTCCGGCCCAGGACCGCTATCGGGCCAGCCTGGATCCCCACCGGTCGCCGGCCGTGGTGATCGACAACGAGCGACCAACGGCGGCGCGCCTTCTCTCCCTGGATTCGGCGCGCGTGCCACCCGTCGTCGAACGGGCCGTGCGCCGCCTTCTCGGCTGGCAAGGCAATCGTTAGACGCGGGGCTGTTCTGTCAGCTTTGCCATGACCGCGCCGGTCGAGTAGCCTGCGGCGCCGGTCAGGACCCGGCAGCCGTGTCGCATTCCGCCAGTAAAGATCCCGAGGCCGTGATCCTCAAGGTGACCGCCGCCGAAGCGACGGGGGCGCGTCTGGTCGTGGCCGGCCTGCCGGTGGTCGAACGGGCCATCAAGCAGCTGGGACGTCTGGGGTCCATCCGCGTGGTGGTGGCCAGCGACGGCGCCATTGCCCTGCCCGCCGCGCTGCCTGCCAACGTCACCGTTCGCCCGCTGGCCGGTGACCCAGCGCAAGCCCTGGCCGAGCTGCAAGCGGAGCTGGGACAACCTCTTGTCCTCCACGGCGACGTCGTGCGGCCGCAGACGCGCCGCTTCGACGGTGGCATTCGCGTCGTCGACGAGGGAACGCGCCGGCAGGCGGAAGACGCCGTGTTCGGCGATCTCCTGCGTGGCGATCTCGGTTTCGTCGCCCGTCACATCAACAAAAAGGTCTCGTTCTGGTTCACCCGCAATGTGCTCTGTCACCTGCCGGTCACCCCCAATCAGGTCACGCTGGGTGCCGGGGTGATTGGCCTGGTCGGCTGTTTTCTGATCGCCACCGGTTCGCGCCCGGCGATCGTCGTCGGATTCTTGCTGGCCCAGGTGCAGTCGATCCTGGACGGTTGCGACGGCGAGCTGGCGCGCGTGCGGTTCCAGCAGACCGCCATCGGCGAATGGCTAGACACCATCGTCGACGACGTCCTGAACCTGACGCTGGTGGGCGCCCTGGGCATCGGCCTTGCTCGCCTGGAAGGGAAGGCAGCGCCGCTTTACTGGGGCCTCCTCGGCTGCGCCATGTTGCTGACCTACAACGTCATCGCCTATCGCGAGCTGGTCAAGCAGGGCGAAGGGGGCGAGGTCTTGAAGATTCGCTGGTGGTGGGCGCGCGGCCAGGACTTCACGGAGGTTCTTACCGAGGGGCGGCCGACCAGCGGCTTTAACCTGCTGGTGGCCCTGGGCAAGCGTGATTTTTTCGTCTTCGCCTGGCTGGTCCTGGCCGCCCTGGGTCAGCTGGGCATCGTGCTTTTTTACGCCCTGGTCATCGCGGGGATTTATTTTGTGGTCGCGCTGGTTCAGCTGGTGGCGCGTCCGACACCTCACCCGCCGGGGACGTCCTAGCGCTGGCCCTAGCGCTTGCGCCAGGTCGGTCGGCGCAATAAGGTAAATCCCCCGCCTAATCAGGCAGGTACCCAATAATGTTCAGCTACGTCGCAAAGAAAGTCTTCGGCACCAAGAACGCCCGCGTCATCAAAGGGATGCGCCCCCTCGTCGCGCGCATCGGCGAGATGGAGGAAGGGCTGAAAGCCAGGTCCGACGCCCAGCTGCAGAGCATGACCGGCGAGTTCAGGCGGCGGCTGGACAAGGGCGAACCGCTGGACGATCTGCTCCCCGAGGCCTTCGCCGTCTGTCGCGAGGCGGGGCGGCGCGTGCTGGGCATGCGCCACTTCGACGTCCAGCTGATGGGCGGCATGGTCTTGCACCGCGGGGGCATCGCCGAGATGAAGACCGGCGAAGGTAAGACGCTGGTGGCCACGCTGCCGGTCTATTTGAACTCGCTGCCCGGCAAGGGCGTTCACGTCATCACCGTCAACGACTACCTGGCCCGTCGCGACTCTGAATGGATGGGTCGCATCTATAAATTCCTGGGGCTGTCGGTGGGCGTGGTCGTGCATGGCCTGACCGACACCGAACGCCAGCGCAGCTACCGCGGCGACATCGCCTACGGGACGAACTCCGAGTTCGGGTTCGATTACCTGCGCGACAACATGAAAGATTCGATCGAGCGCTATGTGCAGCGCGATCTGAACTACGCCATCGTCGACGAGGTCGACTCGATCCTGATCGACGAGGCGCGCACGCCGCTCATCATCTCGGGACCGGCCGAGGATTCGGCCGACCTGTACCAGAAGGTCAACAGCATCATCCCGGGCCTGCGCAAGGACATCGACTACACCGTCGACGAGAAGGCGCACACCGCCATGATGACCGACAGCGGGATCGAACGCGTCGAACAGCGTCTGGGGGTGGGCAACCTCTACAACCCCGAAAACATCGAGTGGCTTCACCACGTCACGCAGGCCCTGCGCGCCCACTCGCTGTACAAGCGCGACGTCAATTACCTGGTGGAAGAGGGCAAGATCCTGATCGTCGACGAGTTCACCGGCCGCAAGATGCCGGGCCGGCGCTGGTCGGACGGTCTGCACCAGGCCATCGAGGCCAAGGAAGGCGTCGAGGTTCAGGAAGAGAACCAGACGCTGGCCACCATCAGCTATCAGAACTATTTCCGCATCTACAAGAAACTGGCCGGCATGACCGGCACTGCCGACACCGAGGCCGAAGAATTCCACAAGATCTACAAGCTGGACGTCACGGTGGTTCCCACCAACCGCCCCATGCTGCGCCAGGACCACCACGACGTGGTCTACAAGAACGAACGCGGGAAATTCCGCGCCGTGCTGGCCGATCTGGAAGACTGCCACAAGCGCGGCCAGCCGGTGCTGGTCGGCACCGTCAGCGTCGAGAAGTCAGAGGTCGTGGCCTCGATGCTGCGCAAGAAGGGCATCCCGCACAACGTGCTGAACGCCAAGCAGCACGAGCGCGAGGCGCACATCGTGGCCCAGGCCGGGCGCAAGGGCGCCATCACCATCTCCACCAACATGGCCGGCCGCGGGACCGACATCATCCTGGGCGGCAACGCCGAGTTCATGGCCCGCGCCGAGGTGGATCCCGAGGTGGCCGGCCAGCCCGGCGCCGAGGTCGATGCCGAGCTGTTCAAGGTCGCCTTCGCCAAGTTCAAACCGCAGTGCGACGCCGAGAAACAAGAGGTCCTGGCGGCCGGCGGCCTGCACATCCTGGGTACCGAACGGCACGAATCGCGGCGCATCGACAACCAGCTGCGCGGTCGTTCGGGCCGGCAAGGCGATCCCGGGTCCAGCCGGTTCTTCCTGTCACTGGAAGACGATCTGATGCGCATCTTCGGCGCCGAACGGATCACCGGCCTGATGGAGCGCCTGGGGATGGAGGAGGACGTCCCCATCGAGCACCCGCTGATCAACCGCGCAATCGAGAACGCCCAGAAGAAGGTCGAGGGGCACAACTTCGACATCCGCAAGAACCTGCTGGAATACGACGACGTCATGAACCAGCAGCGCAAGACCATCTATGCGCTGCGCCGGCAGATTCTGGAAGGGCGCTACGCCCCCGAGCCGACCGAGGAGGAAAAGAAAAAGGGCAAGACGGCCGCCGACAGCCCGGTGCCGGTTACGTCCGGCCGCCACACCGCCGAGGCACTGTCCACCACCGTGCGACCGACGCTGGCCCGCATGCTGGATTCGCTGACCCAGGCCGAACCCGAGCCCAGCGCCGACCCGAACGCGCCGCCGCCCGCGCCCGTCACGGTGCCGCTGGATCCCACCCGCCTGCGCTCGGCCATCTACCGCCAGTACGGCGCCTACCTTGATTGCGCGGGCATCGTCGAAGATCGCGCCGGCACGCTGGATCGGCTGGCGAACGACGTTGGTTCGTCAATGATCCAGCAGCGCGAGCGGCTGCTGGATCTGTCCGAAGAGATGGTCCAGGCGCTGATGGAAGAATTCTGCCCGCCCAGCGAGCACGCCGAGGATTGGAACCTGGAGGCCCTCGGCAAGGCGACCAGGGAACGGTTCGGTTTCGAGCCGACCTTCGACGACAAGATTCTCGAGCGCGAGTCCCTCGTCGAAGCGCTGTGGTCGCAGCTGGAAAAGATCATCGAGGCGCGCGAGTCGGAATTCTCGCTGCCGGTGCTGCTGTATTTCTCGCGGTACTTTTACCTGGAGGAGATCGACCAGCGCTGGATCGACCACCTCAAGGCCATGGAGGCGCTGCGCGAGGGGATCGGCCTGCGCGGTTACGGCCAGAAAGATCCCAAGCAGGAGTACAAGAAAGAAGGCTTTGTCATCTTTGGCGAGATGATGGGGATCATCGGTCGCAACGTCTGCGAGAAGCTGTACCACATGCAGCTTCGCCGCGAGGCGGAGGCAGCGCCCAACGTCCCGACGACGGAGCGCAAGAAGGCGCCCCGCCGCACCATCGAATCGGGCGGCGGCTCCGCCCCCCAGGTGTCGGCCGGCAACGGTGGACCGTCACAGTCACAGGAAGAAGCGCGCCCCGTTCGTCGCAACGAACCCAAGGTGGGCCGGAACGATCCCTGCCCGTGCGGCAGCGGCAAAAAATACAAGAAGTGTCACGGCGCCGTGGCTGCCGCGTGAGACACGCCGCTGCCCTGCGCCTGTCGCTGGGTATTGCCGGCATCGGCGCGGCTGGCACGGTGAGTCTGTGCTGCCAGTCGACGGAACCCGGCAGCACGTGTGAGTTGAGCGAAGTGGCGGCGTATCCCGCCAGTCCCTTGATGCTGTTGCCCGACGCGCATCTTGATCACGTGCCCAGCGGGTTTTTCATCTCGGGCGTCGACAAGGACCTGATGCGCTGGGCGCAGGTCGACAACCAGCGCGTGCTGGGCAAGGAACTGAACGCCCCCGTTCCAGCATCGCGTCGAGGCGGGCCGTGGCTGGCGGTGGCCGGTCGCACGGCGGCCGCTGACACGGTCGTGGTTGCCTTCAGCACCCTGGCGGCCAACGGCAGCGATCTGGACATCAACGTCTTCACCGCGCCGGCCGATGGGTCCGCGGCACCCGGTCCCGCCGCAGTCGTGGCCACCATCGTCGGTGGCGGCAAGGCGGGCGCCGCTCCGGCCGTCGCCTTGTCCTCGTCGCAGACGGGCATGCGCGCCGCCCTGGCCTGGACCGCCACCGGCACCGGCAACTTGACCGCGCTGCTGCTGGGCGCCGACGGTCGTGCCGTGGGCGATCCGCTGCCCGTTGACGCCGCCGCGCGCGTGGGCTGCGTGGCTTTCGTCCCGGGCAAGGCTGACCTCTCGCTGGCGTACTTTCGCTACCTGTCACCGTCCGACACCCTGCCGGTGTGGGTGATCGCCGAGCTGCGGGACGCTGCCGGCATCGAGGGGACTCTGAGTCTGGCCCTGGCCAACGACCAGCCGTCGTGCCCGCTGGTCATCGGCAGCGCCGCCGGCTATGCGCTGGCCTGGCAGAACGTGGCCGGCAGCCATCTCGGCACCTACGACGGCCAGAGCAACCAATTCTTCGACCACCTTTTTTCCAGCGCGGTGGAATTTGGTGGCCCGAAGCTGCAGCCGCCGCTGGCCGGGCTGGGATTGGCGGGCAATGACTTCGTCGTGGTGATCGCGCGCGCGGGCGGCGGCGAGGCCTGGCGGGTTGCCGCCAATGGCGCCCGTCAATCGGGCCGGCTGCTGTTTCCGTCGGTCGACGGACATCCCGGAACTATCTCCTCGGCACCCGCCGCCGGGTCACTGTTCTCGTCCTATGCCGATTACGAGCAGGCGGCGCCGACGGCAACGGCCACCGGGCAACGTTATCTTATTGAAACTACATGCCTTTAGCCCGACGATGGCTATTTGATTCGGACGGCGGCGCGGGCGGTATTTGCGGAATAAGAACGTTATTCCGGCAGTTACGATTGGCATAGGCCCCACACAATGCCCCTTTTGAGAAAGCGACCGTCCCGAGCCGACTTCGAACGCGAGGCGTTGCCTCATCTGCCGGCTCTCTACGCCGCCGCGACGCGCATGACGCGCAACGAAAAGGACGCCGAGGACCTGGTCCAGGACGCCATGCTGCGCGCCTACCGTTTTTTCGACACCTTCGAAGCCGGCACCAATTGCAAAGCCTGGCTGTTCCGCATTCTCACCAACGTCTTTTGCAATCGGTACCGCGAACGCGAACGTGAACACGAGATCATGTCGGAAGCCGAATCGTCGGACGTTAACATCGAGCAGTTCGTGGGAGGCGGGATCGAAGGTCGCGACGCGGAAGGTGCCTTGCTGGGCAAGATGGTCTCGGCCGACATCGAGAAGGCGCTGGCCCAGGTGCCCCAAGACTTTCGGATGGCGGTGATCCTGGCCGACCTGGAAGATTTCTCGTACAAGGAAATCGCCGAGATCATGAACTGCCCGGCCGGAACGGTGATGAGCCGCCTTTACCGTGGGCGGAAGATCCTGCAGGGGTTGCTTCACGATTACGCGGTCGAGCAAGGAATCATTCCTGGCCAGCCCGCCGACGCAGCAGCCGATCACGAAGCCGCCAAGACCGTCGATATGGCGGCCTTTCGCCGCAAACGCGAAGGGAAGACCGCAACATGAATTGCCTGGAAGCCAAACCGTTCGTGCAGGCCTATGTCGACGGCGAGTTGACGGGCGCCGACCGGGAGGCTTTCCAGCGGCATCTGGTGACCTGCGACGGGTGCAGCAAGACCTGTCGATGGCAGGCTCGTTTCAAGGCCGCGGTGCGGGCCCATTTGCCTCGCCCGCCGGTGCCTCAGGAGCTGCGCAACCGACTGAAGGTGTCCTTGGGCGGCGAGCCCATCGCCCCCCGGCGCTGGCCCTGGCTGACGCACCCCCGGCTGGTGCCGGCGGCGGTGGCGGCGGTCTTGCTACTGGGGATCACCGGAACGGTTCGGCGATCGCAGTCGATGGTGTTGCAGCAGTCGCAGCGCAGCTATCACACCGAGATGCCGATGGACATCGTCGGGTCCGATTGCGGGTCGATCGCCTCCTGGTTCCGCGGGCGCGTCGATTTCCCGCTGCACGCCCCCTCACTGGGGGGGCAGGCGACCTGTCAGGGGGGGCGGTTGGTCAACGTTGGCGAACGCCCTGCCGCCTATCTGGTCTATCAGGTGGCGAACAATCATCGCGTGGCCTTTCTGGTCTTCGCCCCGCGCGACGAGAGCATCGAGGCGCCACACCGGCGCGTGGTCAACGGCCGGGAGATCTACCTGGACGGTGGCCCGGGGACGTCCACGGCGGCCTACTGGGATCGCGGCCTGGGCTATGTCGCCACGTCGGATCTGGACGAGGATTCGTTGACCCGCTTGGTGACCGCAGCCTTCGTGACCAACGCCGCTGCCGCGCCCTGATCGGGTGCCGGAAAACCGCTCCGCCCCTGTCGACGCTCCTCTGGTAGGATACTGCGCCTAGGAGGCCCCGAGTGGACCGAACTCTCCTTTGTATTGAACCGGATAGCGCAACCGTGTCGGAGATCCGAGCGGCGCTGTCCCCGTACGGGTTCGTCGTGGAGAGCATCCCCAACGGCGAGGACGCCCTGGAGTGGGGGCAGAGCAACTCGCCGTCCCTCATCATCCTGTCGGTCGAGCCGCGTAAGGTCGGCTACGCCATCTGTAACAAGCTCAAGCGCAGCGCGGCGCTGCGCGATGTGCCCCTGATCCTTATATCGGCCGAGGAGACCTTGGCCACCTTCGAGCAGCACAAGAAGCTGAAATCGCGGGCCGACGAATATCTCCTCAAGCCACTGGAGGGGCCCGAGCTGCTGGCCAAGGTCGACAAGCTGGTCGGTCTGGGGGTGGGCGCGACGGAAGTCATCGAGGAGATCGAAGAAGCTGACTCGGGCGACATCATGATCGCCGACGACGACGAGGACGAAGACAAGCTGGAGATCTCCCGCGGCGACGGCGACGGCACCGCGCGGTCCCACCCTCCCTCACCGCCCACGGACCTAGGCCAGCGGAGCGACACGGCTGAACAGCGCGTTCTTGACGACGAGAACCCTTTTCATACCGAGAGCTTTGACAAGGAGACGCAGGCCGCGTTCGCGGCGCTCGAGCACGCGCCGGCGGGCGAGAGCGTCCCCGCGGGCGGCGGCGACGTCGTCGATCTGCGCTCGCTGTGGTCCGAGGCTGATCTGCCTCCGGTCATGGAGTGGGAAAAGGCCCCCAAGACCGAGCCACCGTCGCCGGAGCCTCCCATCATCGAAGAGGTGCCGGACCTGATGGTTCCCCCCGCGCTCGACGAAATCCATTTCGACGACGCGCACGACACCGGGCGCAGCTTTGGCGGGTCGGGGCCGTTTTCCACCGGCGTGCGCGATCCACAAGTGCAAGAGATGCAGGCTCGCGTCTCGGAGGCGCAAGCCAAGGCGGCCGAGCTGCAATCGCGCATCGATTGGCTGGAGAACGAGCGCCTCACCCTGCGCAAGGAGATGGAGGAGTCGCGCGACCGTTATTCGCAGACGGCCTCCTTTTCCAAAGAACGCGAATTTCTGGGCCTGCGCGAGGTCATCAACAAGAAAGAAAAAGACATCCTTGACCTGCGCGACCAGCTGGACGCCAAGGAGCGCCAGGTTCTGGATCACAAGGACAAGATTCGCGAGCTGGAACGGGCGCGACGCGACCTGGAAGAGAACACGCTGGGTTTTGAACGCAGCCTGGTGGCCGCCAACGAGAAGGTGGCTGAGCTGCTGCAGGACAAAGACAAGTCCGGCGAGCGCGAGAAAGCCTTCAAGGCCCGGCTGGACGACGCCCACGAGGAGCTGCGCAAATCGCGCGACGAGATCGAAGGGCTGCGCAAGCGCCTGACCCAGGACGATCAACGGGCGCGCTCCGAGCTGGAGCGGGTGCGGACCGAGCTGGAAAACCGCCTGGTCGAGATGGACGAGGTGCAGCGGCGCGAGCTGGCGCGACTGGCCGACGAACGGGCCACGGCCGATGTGGCCGCCGAGACCTTGCGCCAGGCCGAAGCCGTTCGTCAGGAGGCCGCCCACCGCGGCGAGATCGAGGGGCTGCAGCGACGGCTGGCCGACGAGCAAGCCGCCGCCAACGAGCGGATGCAGGCCGAGGTGCAGAAGACACGGCGCGAGCAGGAGAAGGCCATCGCGGCGTTGCGCGACGAGCAGGCCACGCAGCTGGCGTCCGAGCGTCAGGCCTACGAAGCGCTGACCGAAGCCAAGGAGCGCGACCACCGCAACGAGATCCTGGGGATGCGCCGCCGACAAGAAGAAGAGCTGGCCGCCGCAGAGGAGCGCCGGCAGCGTGACATCGCCGAGCAGGAAGCGCGTCGCATCTCGGAGCTGGAAGTGGCCGAAGGGCGGCGGCGCGCCGAGCTGGCCCAGCGCGACGAGGAGCAGCACAACCGGATCACCGAGATCGAGCGCCGGTACCTGACCGAAAAGACCGACCTGTCCGAGCGTCACCGCGCCGAGCACGATCAGGCGGTGGGGCGCGCGGCCCGCGCCGAGGGCGAGCTGGCGGCGCGCATCCAGGAGGTGGATCAGGCCTATCGCCGGGTGGGCGGTCTGGAAGCCGATCTGGACGCGGCCCGGGTCGAGCTGGGGAACCGCGAGGTGCGACTGGCCCAGAACCGCGACCGCATGGCCGAGATGGAAACCAAGATCGCCGACTATGAAGATCAGATTGTGCGGGCCTACCAGCGCATTCGTTCCGACGACAAGACCACCGAGAAGACCCGACGGGCGCTGTCCGTGGCACTGGCCCTTCTGGACGAGCGCAGCGCCGCGCCGGCGGGTGGTGGCAGTGGCACTGGCACTGGGATGACGGCCAAGCCTGCCTCGGAAGACACGGACATGAAGACGTGAGCGGCGGTGTGACGCCGGCAGCAGCCGTTTGAACACCGTCAGCGGCAACATCACCGGGCTCAAGCCCAGCCAGCTGCATGCGCTGGAGCGCGTCTATCGGCGGCGCCTGCGCCCCGAGGAGATCACCTCGCCGGAGCTGGCGACGTATCTGTGCGCGGTCTCGCGCGAGATCGAGCGACAGGTGGGCGTGCTGGCCAATCGGCGCGGCGACATCGAACACGTCTTCGTGGGCGATGCCTCGCGCATCAACCTGCCCGAGATCGGCCGCATCCGGGCCGGGCGCGGGCGTTTCCGTGGTTTGCGACTGGTGCACACCCACCTGCGCAACGAACCGCTGACCCGCGACGATCTCGTCGACCTGGCGCTGCTGCGGTTGGACCTGGTGGCCGCCGTCGGCGTGACGCCGGACGGGCGCACCGCCGATCTGCACGTCGCCCACCTGTTGCCGCCCGTCGAAGGTGGGCAGCCCTGGCGCGTGTTGCCCAGCGAGCCGTTCCATCGCTCGGCGCTGGATGCGACGGCCATGATTGAGGCGCTGGAAGAAGAGTTCGAGCGCGTGGCGCCGTCGGCGGTGGCCACCGACGGGCGGGATCGGGCGCTGCTGGTGGTGGTCGACATCAAACGCAAAGGGGCGCCCGGCGCC
>JAXDMH010000110.1:0-11077 GCA_034666225.1 Myxococcales bacterium | reverse complement strand
TGTCCCTCTGCGCTTCGGATACACAACTCGCGCTCTCTAGAATCTCGAACGCGGCCCCGGCGAACCGGCCCGATGGGGAAGGTTTCCTGCAGCGACAGGACCCGCCCACGCGGAGGAGGCGGACGCTCAAAATACCTCCGCTTCCGCTTCCGCCTGTTTGCTCGGCTTACTTGCTCAGTTTCGCCGCGTCGATCACCCGCACGCCAGCCGGCGGCGACCAGCGAAACGTGGGATCCCCGATGCCGCTGTTGACCTTCACGTCTGCAAAGCTCAGGTCGTTGGTGTTCCCCTGCCCGTCGAACAGCACGCTCTGCCGGACGTGGAAGGTGTCCGGATCGACCACAAACAGCATCGACTTCAGCTGCGGCTGGGGCTGCTTGGGCTGCAACAGCAGGACATAGTCGCGCGCCGTCCCGAAGGCGGGTTTCTCGGCAAAGCTGATGTCGAACTGTTCGGCCAGCTTGCCCTTGCCGGTCAGAAAGGCCAGCGCCGCCGGTAGCTGTGACGACTTCAGCTCTTGCTTGAAGGCCTGCTTGTCTTCCGGTTCATACAGCCAGAGACGATCGCCGTCGGCCAGGTACATCTTCTCTTCGGGCGTCTGATAGTTCCAGCGCATGCGCCCCGGCTTTTTCAGCAGCACCTCGCCCGTCGACGTGGTCTTGCGGTTGAAGGTCGGGTTGGTCAGCGTCTGGGTGAAGCGGGCGCGAAAGTCGCTGGCGCTGTCGTACCGTTTCTGGACCCGCTCGATCACCGCCTTGACGCCCAGCCGGGGCGACGCAGCGACAACGGCGGCGTCCGCGGCCGCCCGTACCGGCGACGCCTTCAACGCGGTCAACCCGCACACAGCGCCGAACACGACAACCATCAGAGCTCGCATGGCGGTGATCCTAGTCAATCGGACGGCCCGCGGCGACCGCCCATTCACTCGACACTAGCCGCCGCTCGCCAGACGCGATGACCAGGCGATCCCCAGTTGCCCCAACCAGTAGGTCGACAGCGTCACCGCCGCCGCGTGGGCGTAACGATGGCGAAATCGGTTCCAGGCCAGGTTCGAGTCCGACGCGTAGAACAGAAAGGCGCCCACCACCGCCAGACCGGCGGCCAGCGGCGGCAGCGGACCGCCCACCGTCTGCAGCGCCGACACCACCATCGTGGTGATGGCCAGCGCGTAGACCAACACGGGAATCTTCATGATCCCCAGGCCCGGCCACAGCAACACCACCAGGGCCACGGTCAGGACGGCGATGACGTACGACGGCCAGGGCAGCGGCCACCACCCAGCGCCCGCCGCCGCACCGAAGAAGGCGACCGTATAGAAAATGTGCCCGGTCAGCACCAGCGGCACGGCGATCATGAACGGCAGGTCGGCGTCGCTGAGCAGAAAGATGTCGCCCGCCAGATTGAACAGGATTCCCGCGGTGATCATCCTCGCGAACCGATCGCCGGGCGGCATGCCGACGATCAGCAGCAACGACAGCGTCGCCGCCGGTTTGCCGAGATACACAAGCACCCGCCGCCCGGTCTCGGCGCCGGCGATGGCCAGCGCGCCAAAGACCACCACCAGCAACGTCCCAACCAGAGGCGGTGGTGCGAACACCGTCCCGCCTCAGCCCGCCTGTTGCAGGTATTCGCCCGGCGGCGCGATGATCTCGCGCGGCTTGGCGCCGTTGGCCGGACCGACGATGCCGTCGCGCTCCATCTGCTCGACCATGCGGGCGGCGCGGTTGTACCCGATCTGCAGCCGGCGCTGGATGAACGACACGCTGGCCTGGCGGGTTTCGCAGACGATGGCCACCGCCTGGTCGTACAGATCGTCGTGCAGCTGCTCGGAGGGGGCGCCATCCTCGGCGTCTTCCTCGCGCGGCTTCAAGATGTCCATGTCATAGACCGGCTTGGCCTGCTTCTTCAGGAACTCGACCACGCGATGCACTTCGTCGTCGCTGAGGAAGGCCCCGTGAATGCGGCGCAGCTTGGTGCCGCGGTCGGAGAACAGCATGTCGCCGTTCCCCAGCAGCGTCTCGGCGCCCGACTGATCCAGGATGGTGCGCGAATCGATGCGCGACGCCACCTGCAGGGCGATGCGGCTGGGAAAGTTGGCCTTGATGAGACCGGTGATGACGTCCACCGACGGACGCTGCGTGGCCAGGATCAGGTGCAACCCGGCGGCGCGCGCCTTCTGGGCGATGCGGGCCACCGACGTCTCGACGTCCTTGGGCGCCACCATCATCAGGTCGGCGAACTCATCGATGACGATGATGATGTACGGCAGCTTGCGCGGCGGCGGTCCGGCGTCGGCCTTGGCTTGCGCGGCGGCCTGCACGGCGGCGGCCCGGTTGGACAGATCTTCTTCGTCGGGGGCCTCCGCCTCCACCACGCCGTCCGGGTTGTCGCTTGCCGAGGCCGCGCTGTCGTCCAGCTCGACCTCCTGCTCGGTGCCGTCGGGGCCGGCCAGCATCACGCGCAGCTTCTTTGACGGCGCGGCCGGCACCGCCGCCGGCGTCCCGCCCTCGGCCTGCAGCAGCTTGGCGTTGTAGCTGGCGATGTCACGCACGCCGGTCTTGGCCAGCAGTTCATACCGCCGCTCCATCTCGTCGACGGCCCAGCGCAGGGCCAGGTTGGCCTTCTTGGGGTCGGTGACCACCGGCAGCAGCAGGTGCGGAATGCCCTCGTAGATCGAAAGCTCCAGCATCTTCGGGTCGACCATGATGAAGCGGACGTCCTCGGGGCTGGCGTTGTACAGCACGCTGGTGATCATGCCGTTGACCGCCACCGACTTGCCCGAACCGGTGGTGCCGGCGACCAGCAGGTGCGGCATCTTGGACAGGTTCACGCTGACCGGCGCGCCCTTGATGTCCTTGCCCAGGCACATCTGCAGCTTGGAATTGGCGCCGGCGAAGCAGGGGTCCTCCAGGATCTCTTTCAGGTAGACCATCTCCCGCGTCTTGTTGGGCACCTCGACGCCGACCACGGCCTTGCCGGGGATGGGGGCCACGATGCGCACCGCCTGCGCCTCCAGGGCCATGGCCAGATCTTTTTCCAGGTTGGCGACCTTGCCGGTGCGCGTGCCGGGGGCCGGCGCGAACTCGTACATGGTGACCACCGGGCCCATGTGGATCTCTTTGACCTTGCCGCGCACGCCATAGTTGGACATCGCCTGCTCCACGCGCTCGGCCATGTCGTACAGCGCCTGCTTGTCCATGTCGGGGGCCTGGGGCGGCAGGTATTCCAGCAGCTCGGTGCCTGGCAGCTGGTAAGCGCCCTTGGTCAGCTTGATGAAGCCAGGCCCTTCTGCGGCGACGGGGCGCGGGTGTTCCACCTCGGCTTCAGCGGCTTCCTGCTCCAGGCGCTGGCGGGTTCGCCAGGCCGCCTCGACGATGATGGGACCCTCGGCTGCGGGCGCAGCCACCGCGGCTGCCGCCGGCGCGGCCGACGTTGCCACCGCCAGGACGGCTGCCGACGCGTGGGCCGGCGCCAGGATGATCCCCGCGGACGGCGCTTCCTGTTCGACATCTTCATCGTCGACCAGCAATTCGGGTGGACCGCTCACCTGCTCGACGGCGGCCACCTCGGCCACGATGGCGGCCATGGCCGCCCGCTCGTCGGCGATCTCTTGCGACAGGGCGCGCGCCTGGCCGATCCGAATGGCGTCGTTTTCGTCGGAGTCACCGGACCCGCTCATGGCCGGCAGCTCGGCCAGCGGCATCTCGTCAGAGGCTTCCTCCAGCGCCTCGGCCGATGATTCCACCGGGCCGATCACCTTGATGTCCTGGCGGGCGTCGTCGCGCTCATCAGCGTCGGCGCCGGCGTCGGCATCGTCAACACGCTCGGGAAATGCCGCCCGGGCCAGGCCCCACATTCCGCTCAACCCCGCCACCAGCCCGCGACGGGCCTGGCGCAGCGCCCAGCCCACGACCACCACCACCTCGCGCGTGCTCAGCTCGCTGAGCAGCATGAGCGCCAGCACCAGCACCGTCGCCGCGGCCAGCGCCGCCCCGGCCGCGCCGATAAAGCTGGCGGTCACCTCGCCCAGCCATTGCCCCAGAAGACCGCCCGGTCCATTGTGGACGCGCGCGCCGTGCGCGTCGGCAAATGGCAGGTGCATCAGCACGACGCCCGAGCAGAACAGCATCAACGCGCCCAACCCTTCGCTGAACCCGGCGCAGACCCGCAGCGCCCGAAAGCAACGGATGGCGGCCAACCCCATCGCCCCGATGATCAGGTAGGCGCCGAATCCAGCCAGCGCGTACAGCGCGGCGGCCGTCGCGGCGCCGCCCGGCCCCATCATGCGGTTTTCGCCCAGCTGCATCGACAGCAGCGACAGGCCCGCAAAAAGGCAGCACGCCAGAAGCAGGATCCCGACGACCTCCCGTCGTCGACTCTGGCTCTGGCGTCCTTTTCCTCTCGGCTCCGCGTCAGACTTGGCTGCCATTTGTCCCCTCGGTTCGGGCCATGTGAAGGTTTATAGATTACCTAAACCTACACCAGGCTACCTTCCCCGACAGAACCGTCAAGTTTTGCGCAGCCAAGCGCGTCAGGGGGGCTCGTTCCCTTCAATCAAAGGATCGCCAGCAGGGTCATTGGGGTCGTCGGCGTCTGCCGATTCGTCGGCGCTCAGCGCGGCGAAGGCGCTGGCCAATGCATCCTCCTCGGCGTCTTCACCGACGGCAACGACGGCAGGGCTGCCCTCGCCACCGGCCAGAGCGGTGGCGGCACCGGCCGCGCCGGCCGTGCCGGGAACGCCCACAATCGCCACGCCCGCCGCGACAGCGATTCGCGACTGGGGTTGCGCCTGCCAGTAGTCGTAAACAGCCTGGGCCGCCTTGCGGGTCACGCCCGGCACGGCGGCCAGATCCTCCAGCGAGGCCTCGCGAATTTTTTTCAGGCTGCCGAAATGCCGCAACAGCAAGCGCTGCCGGCCGGCGCCGATGCCAGGAATGGTCGACAGCGCCGAACGCAAGGTCAACCGCTTGCGCTGTCCGCGATGAAAGGCGACGGCGAAGCGGTGGGCCTCGTCGCGCAGGTGCTGGAGGATGAACATCTCGGCGGTGTTCGGACGAATGGGGATGGCGTCCTTCGCGTTCGGGAGGAAAACGCGATCAGGGCGGCGGGTCTTCCCCGCGTCGGTCTTGGGTGCCGCCGCTGGCGGCGGGAGAAGCTCTGACGATGCTGGCGCCGGCTGGTCGGGCACAACCGCTGGTTCGGCGACGGTAGGCGCCGTCGCGCCCTCGGCGGCGGTCGCCGTTGCGCCCTCGGCGACAGACGCCTCTTCATCATCGGTCGTCACGTCGACGTCGCGCTCCTTGGCCAGCCCGACAATCGGCAGGCCTGAACCGACCCGCACGTCGATGCCCACGTCGCGGGCGGCGGCCAGGGCCATGCCCAGCTGCCCTTTGCCGCCGTCGATGACGATCAGATCCGGCAGCGCCCAGCTCTGATCGCCATCGCCGCCAGCATCCTTGGCGCTGGCCCCCTCGCGCGCGCGCCGGAAACGCCGCGACAGCACCTCGTACATGGAAGCGAAGTCATCGTTGCGGCGCACGAAGGCACCGGCGGCGGCGCCGGCGACACCACCCTCGCCGCCCGAGCGCGCCCCCACGCTGCGAACCTTGTACGTGCGATAGCGCGACTTTTCCGGCTTGCCGTCGACGAAGACCACCATCGACGCCACCGTGGCGAACCCCTGGATGTGCGAGATGTCGTAACACTCGATCACGCGCGGCAGCCGCGGCAGCTTCAGCCGGCGCTGCAGCTTGCCCAGCGCCACCTCGATGTCCTCACGCGCATCGCGCCGGGCGGCAAAGCTGGCGGCGGCGTTCTTCTGGGCCAGCTCGATCAGCTTGCGGCGATCACCCCGCTGGGGAACCGCCACCTCGACCCGGCGCCGGCGCGGCGGGCGCTTCTCGCTCAACCACTCGGCCTTGACCTCGGCGTCGTCGATGGCCAGCGGCAGCAGCACCTCGTCCGGCGGCGACACGTTCAGATCGTAATAAAGCCCGACGAATGACGACAGCAGCTCGGCGTCGGGAAACTCCTGCCCGGTGAACGAGAAAGCCCGGTTGCCCAGCAGCCTGCCCTGCCGGATCGACATGACGACGATCTCCAGGGCGATCCCTTCCCGGTAAAAACCAAAGATGTCCTGATCGACAAAATCGGTCGAGACCACGCGCTGCTCCTCCAGCGTCGTCTCCAGCGCGCGCAGCTGGTCGCGGATCTCCGCCGCCCGTTCGAAGTCGGTGCGGGCCGCCGCCTCTTTCATGCGTCCGCCCAGCCGACTGAGCAGCTCGTCGCTCTTGCCCTCCAGAAACAGCCGCACGTCCCGCACCTGATCGCCGTATTCCTCGGGCGAGACCGGCAGCACGCAGGGGGCCGGGCAGCGTTTGATCTGGAACTGCAGGCAGGGGCGACGCCGGTTGTGCAGCACGTGATCGGTGCAGGTGCGCAGCTGGAAGTGGCGGTTCACCACCCGCAGCGCTTCCCGGCACGACGAGGCCGAGTGATAAGGGCCGAAGTAATAGGCCCCGTCCTGGCCAATCTTGCGCACCACCTCCAGGCGCGGCCACTCCGCCTCGGGATCAAGCCGCAGCACCAGAAAATTCTTGTCGTCCTTGAGGTTCACGTTGAACCGCGGCTGGTGCTTCTTGATCAGCGTGTTCTCGAGAAGCAGCGCCTCTTTTTCGTTCGAGGTAATCACCGTCTCGATCTCGCCGACGATCCCGTCCAGCAGCGGCACAAAGTCCCGGTTGTCCCCCGACGACGCCTGGAAGTACTGGCGGACCCGGTTGCGCAGCACGGCCGCCTTGCCGATGTAGACCACCTTCCCGCGACGGTCCTTCATGATGTAGACGCCCGGCGCGGTGGGGATGTTCTCCAGAATCTCGGCGATGCTCTTGCGGGCCGGCGTCTGCGCACCATCGCGCAAGGTGATGTCAGCCTGATTTTCGGGATCGCCCTCGGACATGGCTTTCCAAGAATAGCGGATCATTTCATTCCGCGTTTCCCGCGGTACGAAAGCGCCCTTTGGCTATAGTCGGCGCATGAGCCAACGCGCCTCCGCCTGGATCGCCCCGGTTGTCGCATCGCTGGTCGCCCTGGCGCTGTACGCCCACGGCGCCAGCAGCCCCGTCGTGGGCAAGGTGTCGTGGCTGGGGCAGTCGTGCTTTGTGCTGGAGACAACGGCGGGCACGCGCGTGGTGATGGACCCCATCCCCAAGGGCCTTGGGTATGACCTGCCAGGCGGCCTGAAGGCCGACGTGGTCACCATCAGCCACGAGCACCCGGACCACAACAACGTCGGGCTGCTGGTGAACAAGCCGCGCATCTTGCGCGGGCTGACCAGCGACAAGAAGGGATGGACCAAGATCGACCAGAAGGTGAAAGAGGTCACCATCCGTTCGGTCGGCGTCTATCACGACGACGCCATGGGGGCCGAGCGCGGCCTCAACACCGTGTTCGTGTTCGAGCTGGGGGGATTGCGCATCGTCCACCTGGGCGACCTGGGCCATTTGCTGACCGACGAGCAGCTGTCGGCGATCGGCTCGGTCGACGTCCTGCTGATCCCGGTGGGCGGCGTGTTCACCATCGACGGCCGGCAGGCCACGCGCGTGGTCGATCAGCTGCGCCCGCGGCTGACGGTGATTCCCATGCACTACAAGACCGACGTCCTGACCATCAAGCAGCTGGAGGGCGTTGACGACTTTCTCGAGGGCAAACCCAATGTCCGGCGGGAAGCCTCGAACACACTGGCGCTGAGCCCGGTCAAGGCCCGCCCCGCCGCTGAGATCGTCGTCCTGAATTACAAGTAGCGCCTGTTGTCCCGCAGGACGCTGTTGTCCGGAGCGGACAACGGGCAGCGCTCGGGCATCAGCTACTTGACCTTGGCGGCATTGCTGGCGTCGGCCACCAGGCGATCCAGCTCGCGGCGCGTCGCCTCGCCGATGTGGCGGGCGCGCAGGCGGCCCTGTCCATCATAGGCAAACAGCGCCGGGATGGACCCTTCCCAGCGGGCGTCAAAGGCAGTGATGAAGGCGTCGGCGTCGTCCACCTTGACGATGGTCGGCGTCAGGGCGGGCGCCGTCTCATTGAGAAGCTTTTCCACGCGATTGACGGCCTCCGGGTTGTCCAGCGACAGGGACAGGACGTCGACGCCCTTCGCTTTCATGTCCTGGGCGAAACGGTTGATGACCGGAAGCTCCTGCAGACAGGGGAGGCACCAGCTGGCCCAGAAGTGCACCAGCAGCGTCCGCCCGCGGCTTTTCCGCATGGTCAGCCGGACCGCGTTGAGGTCGGCGATCGCCATGCTGGCCTTGCCGGCGGCGGCCGCCGCGGCGGTAGTTGCAGCAGAACGATCAGCGGCGGGGCCGTCGGCGGCGACGGCCCCCGAAATAGCAACGCCCCCCGTGGCCAGGCCCGCGGTCACCAGCGCAGCCCGCAGCGCGGCGACCACGGGTCGTCTCAAGGCTTCCTCTTGATGGTGCAGCCGAAGGCGCGCGCTTCCGGTTTGCTGACGGTCTTGCCGGCGGTGAACTCACGCAAGGCCGCGCCCAGTTCACCGACGCCGCCGTGATAGCGAACCACGCCGCGCGGGTCGACCAGGAAGACCTCGGGCGTTCGTTCAGCGGCGTAAGCGTCGGCCACCTTCGAGCCTTCGTCTCGCAGCATCGGGAACGGAAAATTCAGGGCGGCGTCAGATTTGATGTCGTCGACGCTCTCGTTCTGATTGGCGTTGATCCCGACGAACTTCACCTTGGCGCCGAATTCCTTGTTCAGGTCAGCCAGCGGCTGCCGCGCCTGGGCCACGTAGGGGCAGCGACAGCTGAGAAAGACCAGCACCACGCCCTGGCTGTGACTGTCCTTGGTCAGGTCGGCCAGCGCCCGCGTGTCGCCACCGTCGACCGTCTTCAGGGCGAACAGCGGCGCCTTGTCACCGGCGCGGGGCGCGGCCGCCGCCGCCAGTCGAAGTCCCCCGAAAAAGACCAGAGCGCCAGCGATGATCAGGCTTTTTGGAATCCTCATCCCGTACATCTACCAGCCAGGCAGTTGGTTTCAAGTCAGCCTGGTTGTACCGGGCGGACCAGGCCATGCCCCGTGGCCCGCCCGATGGCCGGCGGGACATAGTTGCCCCCGGAAATCAGCAATTTCAGAGCATCCTGGACCTTCATGTTCACGCGCTGGCAGTCCTTGAGCGGTACAAAGTACAAACGTCCTGAGGTCGGGTTGGGCGACGCCGGCACGAACACGCAACACAGGCTGGGATCGCCTTCAATCCCTTCGCCGCTGCTAAAGCCGACCATCCTCAGCCGCCCGGTCTCGTCGGGGATCAGCACCACATTGGCGAAGATCCCCTCGTGGCCCTCGCTGGTCAGTGCGATGTGCTTCCACGACTGGTAGAGATCGCGCAATCCGGGAATGCGGCGCAGAAGCCCGTCCGTCAGCCCCAGAAGGAAACGACCGAGCAGGCTGGTGATGAACAGTCCCAGCACGTAAATGGCCGCGACCGTGATGACAATGCCCAGGAACGGATACGTCACGCCCAGCAGGGCGCGGGCCTTGGTATCGACGTACCACAGGATGAACGCCGTGACCGCGACGGGGATGGCGGCCAGGGCCCCGGCCACCAGCTTGTTGCGGAAGTGGTTCTGCAGACGCCCCACCGAACCAGATTAGGCCAACGGCGGCAAAACGACAGTTTGCCGCCGGGCTGGGTTGGTGAGGCGTGAGGACGGGCGAGAGTGCCGACTACTTCCCGTCGCGAGGCGCGGGCGCTCCGTAAAGCGGCGCGATCCCGTAGGGAGGCGCCACGCCTCCCGTCCCACTCCGATCGATAGCCCCGTCCGTAGCCCCGTCAATCCCGCCTCCACCGTCGTTGGTGGTGACGCCACCGGTGCCACTTTGACCGCCGCTGCCGGCCCCGCCGCTGCCGCTGCTGCCACCACTGCCGGCGCCGCCGCTGCCGCCGCTGCCGGCCGCGCCGTCAGCAGGTGCGGTGTCTTTCCCGGCGTCCGCGCCACCGGAGGTGGTGCTGCAGGCAGCGCCCATCAACGTCGCACCGAACGCAAACAGAGCGGCCCGTCCCATTCGCCGGCCCGGCAAGGGCGGGGCTGCGCTGGCCCGTTGCTCGGATGAACGCTCGACGCCGCAAAACGGGCAGCGCTCCTCGGTGACGCGAAGATGACGTTGGCAAGAAAAGCAAGGAACGAGGTGGCTCATCTGGGGATCTCCTCTATGACAATTTCGAAGCGGCCGTTGTCGAAAGGCTGACCGGGAGCGGGCGCGACCGGAACCAACCGTTCGCGCTTGCCCTGACGCTGGAATTCCAGCGCGCGGTGATGGCAAAGGGGATTGTTGCCGGCCTTGCCGAAGAGGCTGAACGCGGTCCAGGTGCAGCCGGCGCGGCAGGTGTCAGCGTAATAGCAGTCGCGACAGTAACCCCAGAGATCATCAACTGTCCGATCACGCGTGTAGCGCAGGGGCGCCGAGCGCTCCCAGATGTCGCGCAGCGAATCGTCGCGAAGGTTGCCGCCGGTCCATGGATCGGTCTGCAGCGACGGACAACCTTTGACCGCGCCGTCCGCCTCGATCCCCAGCGTCGCGCGACCGGCCCCGCAGGAGGCCATATGGCCGCGCGGCATGGTGCCGCGCAGGAGCGACTCGTAGGGACCGAAATAGCCGATGTTGTTGCCGGGCCACAGCATCACGCCCGCTTGATCACAACGACGTTTGAGCTGGACCAGAAGCGGGAAGAGCTCCAGCAGATCAGACGGCTGCGGCAGAAGATCGGGCTGATCGGCGGCGCGACCCATGGCCGCGGTCAATTGCACCTGCCAGGCTCGGGCGCCGGCGGCGATCACCGTCTCGAGAATGGCCGGCAGCTCCGGCATCGAAAGACGATTGATCTGCGTGTTGACGGCGATGGTGATCCCGGCAGCGCGAAGATGCCCCAGAGCGCTCAGCGCCGACTGGTACGCGCCGCGGACGCCCCGCAACCGATCGTGCGTCTCTTCCAGGCCGTCCAGCGAGACGCTGACGCTCTGAAGGCCGGCCTGGGCCGCGGCGGCGGCGCGTTCCGCCGACAGACCGC
>JAXDMH010000109.1:0-2510 GCA_034666225.1 Myxococcales bacterium | reverse complement strand
GTTCCCGCCACCGATCAGTCGGACGGCACTCACTTGAACACGGCCGGCTCGCAGAAGGTCGCCGACCGATGGTTGGCGGTGCTGCTGCCGCTGCTGAAACCATGACGACCATCAGCTTCAGGCCAGGATGCTGTCGATCTGCGACAGCTCCTCGGCGCTGAAGTCGAGGCGGTTGAGCGCGCCCACGGCGTCCTCGATCTGTTCGACGCGGCTGGCGCCGATCAACGCCGAGGTCATCCCGGCGTGGCGCAGCACCCAGGCGATCGCCAGCTGCGCCATGGTTTGACCGCGCGTCTGGGCAATAACACCCAGCGCGCGCACCTTCGCCAGCTTGGCCTCGGTGACCTGCTCCGGTCGCAGAAAGCCGGTCGGCTTGCCGGCGCGCGAATCGGCGGGGATGCCGGCCAGGTACTTGTTCGTCAGCAGGCCCTGCGCCAGCGGCGAAAAGGCGATGCAGCCCATGCCTTGTGTGGCCAGCACAGCCAGCAGCTCTCCCTCAACCCAGCGATTGAACATGTTGTAGACGGGCTGGTGGATGAGGCAGGGCGTTCCCATCGATCGCAACATCTCGGCGGCTTGCTGGGCCAGCGGCGCCGGATAGTTGGAGATCCCGACGTACAGCGCCTTGCCGGCGCGCACGGCGTGGGCCAGCGCGCCCATCGATTCGTCAAGCGGCGTCTGGGGATCCGCACGGTGATGATAAAAGATGTCGACGTAGTCGAGCCCCAGGCGCCGCAGGCTCTGGTCCAGGCTGCTCAGCAGGTATTTCCGCGAGCCACCGTCGCCGTAAGGTCCCGGCCACATGCCGTACCCAGCCTTCGTCGAGATCACCAGCTCGTCGCGGTACCGCCGCAGATCACTCTTCAGAACGGCGCCGAACGCGCTCTCGGCAGCGCCGGGCGGTGGCCCATAGTTATTGGCCAGGTCGAAGTGCGTGATGCCGAGGTCGAATGCACGCAACAGCATCTGGCGCCCGTTGTCCGGTTGGTCGACGCCGCCAAAGTTGTGCCACAGACCCAGCGAGATCGCCGGGAGCATCAGGCCGCTGCGGCCAGCGCGGCGGTACGGCAGGTTCTGATAACGGGATTCGACAGGGACGTGGGACATGCGCGGCAGCCTCGCTCAACCGGGAACGGGCCGCCAGGGCGAACGACGTGATCTAATTGATCTGATCATCAGGCGAGGGCCACGCCGGCGGTCGCTCTTCCGGCGGCCGTCGCGGCCTCTGTCCGCGCCAGTTGATCGGCGGTGGCGGCGATCTCGCTGATGAAGGCCGCCCGCCCGTCGACCATCTCGCGATACCAGGTCTCCAGAACGACCAGGTTCCAAAGGCGTTCGCCGTGGTCTTCGCCGCCGCGGTGCCGGTCCAGCAGCGCTTCCACCGCCGCCGGTTCGAACAGGCCGCGGGCCCGGGCCGCGTCGGACAGCAGCAGCTCGCGCGCAAAACCGTAAAGGCGCCCCCGAAACCAGCGCGCCGTGGGCAGGGCGAAACCTCTCTTGCGCCGGTTCACGATCTCGTCGGGGATCATGTCCGCGAAGGCCTTCTTCAGGATGTACTTGCCCTTGCCGTTGCGGATCTTGAGGCGCCCCGGCAGCGCGGCGCCCAGCTCGACGACGTGGTGATCGCAGAACGGGGCACGCGCTTCCAGGCTGTGGGTCATGCTGGCGATGTCGACCTTGGTCAGGATGTCGTCGGGCAGATAGGTGTCGACGTCCAGATCGCACAGCCGACTGACGGTGTCCCGGCCCTGGCTGCGACTCAGGCGTTCGGCGAAATCGGCGGCGGTGGCGTCGACGGCGAACTGTTCGCGCAGCGCGGGCGTGTAAAGGGCGGTCTTTTCGGCCGCGGAGAAATGACAGACAAAGCGCAGGTAGCGGCTGGCCTCGTCGCCGTCAAGACGCGCGCCGTATTCGCGCAGCCAGCGGGCCGGTCCGCCCGGCACCGCGCCCAGCGCCCTGACCACCACGCCCAGCAGCGGGCGGGGCAGTCGCAGCAACTGATTGGCGACGTGGGCCCAGACGTATCGCCGATAGCCGCCGAAGGTCTCGTCGCCGGCGTCGCCCGACAGCGCCACGGTGACATGGCGGCGGGTCATCTCGCACAGGTATCGGGTGGGCACCGCCGACGTGTCGGCGTACGGCTCGCCGTGATGGCGCACGATACTGGGCAACATACCGACCATGTTGGGATCGACCACCAGCTCGTGATGATCGGTGTGATAGCGCTCGGCCAGCAGGCGCGCGTAGGGCAGCTCGCCGTCTTCTTTCTTGCCGTCGGTGAACCCGACGGAGAACGTCTTGATCGGCTGGCTGGAGGCGTGGGCCATGCACGCCACGATGATCGACGAATCGATCCCGCCCGACAGGAACGCGCCCAGCGGCACGTCCGACATCAGGCGCACGCGCACCGCCTCCTCGACGGTGGTGCGCACGCGCCGGGCCGCTTCTTCCTCGCTGATGTCGTCCAGCACCGGCGCGAAGCTGAGGTTGTAGTAGCGGCGCGGTTCGGC
>JAXDMH010000108.1:0-2802 GCA_034666225.1 Myxococcales bacterium | reverse complement strand
GCGGCCCGCGCATGTTGTTTCTGGTGGGACCCGACTGGCCCCGCATCGCCTGCCGCACCGACCAGCTGGGAATCTATGGCTGCGGTTATCTCAGCGAGCCCCAGCGCAACCAGCTGGTGGACTCTGCGCCGTCGGCCTGGACCGCCACGGAGCTGACGGTCACGTCGGGCAACATCACGTTCGTCGACGACCTGCAAGACATGGAGGCGCTGATCCCGTCGGCAAACCCGGTCGCCCACGTTCTGTTCCGGCATCAATCGTTCAGCGGGCCGCGCCAATCGTGGACCTTCTTCGCTCATGCCGGCGCCGGCCACCTGCTGGGCGTTTCGGTGGCCGCGCACGGCACGGTGATCTTCGACGTCGAGGCGGGGACGGTGGCCACGCCGCCCGCCGGCGTCACCGCCGCCATCGAAGACTGGGGTCACGGCATCTACCGCTGCGCCTACACCGTCGACGAGGGGGGCGGCGCCGTGGACTATCGCCTGACGCTGCTGGATCCGGCGGGGAGCGCGATGTTCGGCGGCGATGGGGCCACGCCGTGGGTGTATCTGGCCGGCCTGCAGATGGACGCCAACCAACCCTATGCCGGCTCGCTGTTGCCGGGCGGGCCCCAGGCCGCCGACCACCTGACCTATGAAGCCGGCGACGGCAACGTGCCGGCCGGTGTGGTGGGGATTTCGCTGCGGGTCATCTTGCCGCCCGGCCCCCGCCTGGTCGACCAGTCGGTGCTGAACATCAATCTGGCGGGCGACCAGAACAATTCGGTCGACCTGTTCGTGAATGGCCAGATCGCCAACTTCGAGTTTCGGGGGCGCGCGGCCAGCAAGACACCATGGGCCTTCAGGCACTCAGTGACAGCCCTCGACGGCGTGGCGCATTCGCTGGCCGCCGGTTGGGGCGGGCCGACGGTCGATCTCACGGTGGACGGGGTTCTTGACAGCCATCGTGCGTCAACCTCGACGGCCCCACCGGCCGTTGTAGACCGGATAGACGTGGGATTTTACGCGCGTGGCGGCGGCAACCTGCAGGGGCTGGAGTCCGGCCTGCAGATTCGGAGCCCATGAGCGTTTTTAGTAAACGGGATTCCGCGCCTCGGCCCACTCCTACCAACAGGGAAGAGCCTGTGAATGACCGTGAAAGGCAGCCGCTCGCTCACCGACTTGCGTCGGTCACGCCCGGACCTGTGTCTTTTGAGGAGGTATATGAAACGCAGTTTTCGTTCGTGTGGCGGAGCGTGCTCAGTCGCGGCGTCTCACGAGCGGCGGTCGACGACGTGGTCCAAGAGGTCTTCATGGTCGTCCACCGAAAACTGTCTTCCTTCGAAGGAAGGTCGTCGATGCGCACCTGGCTGTGGACGATCGTCCGGCGGGTCGTGCGCGATTATTTGCAGAAGCACGGCAACGCGCCGACCGGCGAGCCGCTGGGCGATGACCACGCCAGCACGATGCAAGGGCCTGCCGAGGCGCTGGACCAGAAGGACGCCGCTGCCCTGCTGGATCAGCTTCTGTCGCGCATGACGGACATGCAGCGCGAAGTTTTCATCATGTATGAGATCGAAGAAATGACCGGCGCCGAGATTGCCGAAGCGCTGGCGGTGAACGAGAACACGATCCGCACGCGGTTGCGCGCGGCTCGACAAATATTTAGCAGCGCGGTCTTGAGTCAGCGCGCGGGCAAGATGTGGGGGGGGTATGGACGATCAGATGAATCCTGAAGCACGGCGCATGATCGACCAGATCCGGTCGGCGCGGACGCCCAGTGCTGGTGACAAGGAGCGCATTCGCAAGGCCCTGGCCATTGGTGTGGCGGTGACCGCCGCGTCGGTGCCGGGCGTCGCAGCGGGCGCGTCGGCCGCCAAGGCGGCCGCGACCGTGGGAATTGCCAGCGGCTTCAAGGTGGCCGTGTCGGTGGTGGTGCTCGCCTCCGTCGGTGCGGGGGCGTACCTCTGGACGCGCCCGCCGTCGCAGCCCGCGGCTCATCGCGCGCCGGTGGCGGTTGTCCCCGTCGCCGCGCCGGCACCACCGCCCGAGGTGGTTGATGACAACCCAGTTACAGCGCCGACGGCGCCTGCCGAGGTCGTCGAGCCGACTTTGTTGCCGTCGCCGCCCATGCACAAGGGCGCGGGGCGCGATCCGCTGATGACCGAGCTGGCGTTGCTGCACAGGGGCCAGCAGGCCTGGCGACAGGGCAACGCTGCCCGCGCGCTGGAGCTGGCGCAGCAGCACGCCCGGCGCTATCCGCACTCGGCCCTGGCGCTGGAACGGGACGCGCTGCGGGTCTTCGCGTTGTGTTCCCTGGGTCAGCGGGCGCAGGCGCGTCCCCTGGCCGCCGATCTTTTGAGGCGGGCGCCCGGTTCGCCGCTGAGGACATCGGTCGAGGAAAGTTGCGGCGGGCACTGAAGGCCCCGGCCGGTCAGCGCCGGCTGTTCTTGATCACCGTGGTCGCGGTTGTCGCGGTTCCCGTGGTGACGGCGCACGCCTCGCCGCCGCTGCCGCTGGAGCTGACGTGGGAAGCGCCGCCGGAATGTCCGTCGGGCGATGTGGTGCGCGCGCAGGTGGAACGCGTGGTGCGCGTGCGGCGCGGACGAACGCCGCCGCATCTGATCGCCATGGCACGCGTCGAGCAGCGTGGCGGCCGCTGGTTCCTGCGCCTGCGCACCGAACGCGCCGGCGTTGTCGGCCAGCGGCAGCTGGAGGCCGCCACCTGCGCGCCGCTGGTGGGGGCGGCCACGCTGGTGCTGGGGCTGGCCTTCGGCGAGGGCGTCGAGCTGTCGGCCGATCCGCTGGTGCTGGATCAAAAAAG
>JAXDMH010000107.1:0-3575 GCA_034666225.1 Myxococcales bacterium | reverse complement strand
GGTCAGGTCGGCGGTGGCCGGCAGGTCGTCGTGATTGCCGTCGACCGAGACCTGCACGTGCGAGCCAATGCGCAGGAACGGCACCTTGGTGCGCAGGCGAAGCTTGTCGTCGAAAAAGATGCCGCGGCACTGAATGGGCGCGGACATTCCTTCGAAACGCACCGCCAGGGGGATCGACGGCTCCCGGCTGCGCTCGATGAGGTCGTTCAGCATGGCCTGCTGATAGGCGGGCAGGTCGACAAACTGGATGGCCATCCCGGTGGCGTCGGGCAATCGCTGTACGCGCGTCACGCGGCCCTTGACCTGACACATGCCGCTGGGCAGGGGCATGTCACAGACCACGTCGCTGCCCAGGGCACACGACCCAGCGGCATGAACAAACATGCCCGCCACGCTGAGGTTCATCGCCTGGCCGGCGATTCGTACCTGGCCGCCCGGCTCGGCCAGGGAGACCCGAGCCCGATAACTCACGCGCCGCTGTGTTCGCGATAGTCTGGCCATAACGTGGTGCAACTTTTTCGCACAAATTTCACGTTTTAGGCAGTGCTATTTATGCGCCGCATTTATAGATCGCAAACTATCTATATCATATCGAAATTATACGATATAAATCGGCATTGCTTGTTGCCCGCCCGGTGCCGTTTTTGCGACGCAATTTGGCGATCACGCGCAAATGACGCCGACCGCGCCCCGGGCGTGCCCGGCGGCGCTCAGGGACCGAGTTGGATCTTGCGGACGCGGTTGTAGGGCGCCGTGGTGCCGCTGCTGCCGTCCGCCACGTAAAGGGTCGCGCCGTCCGCCGTGACGGCCAGCCCTTCTTGCCCGAAGAACTGGGCCTGGGCGCCGGCGCCGTCGTTCCAGCCAGCCGTGCCGCTGCCCGCAACGGTGGTGACGGTTCCGTCAGCGCTGACGCGACGGATGCGGTGAGCGAGGCTGTCCGAGACGTAAATGTTGTCGTGGCTGTCGACGGCCAGGGACTCTGGCCCGGAGAAGCGAGCCTGGGCGCCGGGGCCGTCGATGCTGCCGATGCCGCCGTCGCCAGCGAAGGTGGTGACCGTTCCGTCGGCGGTGACCGCGCGCAGGCGATGGTTGCCGTAGTCGGCGACGATCACGCGCCCGTCGCTGAGGGTGGCCATTCCGTAAGGGGCCCAGAAGCGGGCCTCCGCGCCAGCCCCGTCCGCGAAACCCCCGGGGCAGCCCGGCACCGTGCCGCCGGCCAGCTCCGTGAGGACAAAGCCCGCATCCATGGTGTAAAGCCGGTTGTTTTGATAGTTGGCCACCACCATTCGTCCGTCGGCGAGGGCGGCGAAGCTGCGGGCGCGGCCCATATCAAGCGCCGCCGGGGTGGCGACGCCGGACGTCGCATCCACCTTCCAGATTGTCCCCGACTGGGCATTCTTGTTTCCCTGCGGATCGTAATCGGTGCCGACATAAAGCGCGCCGTCTTTGCCCCAACCAAGACCGAACGGTTGAGCGAAACCTTGTTGTTTGGTCAAAGTGGTGACGGTTCCGTCCACGGCCACGCGCCGAATGCTGAAGCTGTCATAGTCGCTGACCAGCACCGAACCGGCGGGCTCGACCACCACGTTCACCGGGTTTTTGAAAGTGGCGATCGCTGGCGGACCGTCCATGCTGCCGTACGTGCTGCTGCCGGCGAGCGTTGTCACCGTCACGTTGGGATCGAACGTAATGTGATCGGCTGCCTCGCCTGGGCTGCTCATATCGGCGACGAGGCACTCCGTGCCCCCGGATGAGCCGCCACTGCCGGCGGATGCGCCGCCGGCACCGGTGTTGCCGCCGCTGCCGTCAATTGAGCCGGTGGCGTTTCCCCCACCGCCTCCGCAAGCGCCGCCGCTGACGAGCAATAAGAGAGAGGCGACGAACGCCCAGATACCTTTTTGTACAACCAAAGTAGTCGCTCGCATGCTGTTGAACGTAAGTTCGCCAGAGCGAGGCGTTCGCTTAAATTTATTTTTCGGCGGCGGGCGGCATGCGTTTGAAACCGCCGTGTAGCAAGGAAAAGAGATCATTGGCCAATCGCCGAGCAAAAAGCAGCACAGCCGCGATGTAGGCCAGTCCGCCTGCGGCAATTTCGCCGATCAGGGAGATCAGAGGATGATGAAGACCTGTCGCGGCAAACGCGGCCCGAACGCCCAGCACCGCAGCGACGAGGGGAATCGCGCACAGCACCGGCGGCACCAGCGGCATCAGGAACTGGCTGGCGGGCACCTGATCGATCTTGTGCAGGATGTAAGCGGTCAGCGGTAGACGGGCCATGAACGCCAGCCCCACCGCGCCGCACGCCCACAACGGTCCCAGGCGCCCCATGGTGAACAGGGCCGCCATCAACAAGACAAAGGTGGCGATCTCGATCAGGGCGGCCAGA
Source organism: Myxococcales bacterium (assembly GCA_034666225.1). GTDB lineage: Bacteria > Myxococcota_A > Polyangia > Fen-1088 > Fen-1088 > DATKEU01. Next base: position 1,189 of record JAXDMH010000107.1, on the reverse strand, counting down.
CGCGGGCGCAGCTTGACCTGAAGATAGGCCACCACCACGCCGGTCAGAGGGCGCGGGAAGGAGATCGCCGCCAGCACCAGCAACATGGGACCAACATCGGCCCAGCGCTTGTCGAAGAACACGTGGCCCAGGGTAGGCGCGATGACGCCCAGGCCGACCGCCATCGGCACCATGATCAACGCCAGCAGCGGCAACGACCGCAGCATGGCCGCCCGACGATCGCCGGCGCGGGCGCGCGCGAACGCCGCCTGCAAGACGTCGGAGACCTGTTCGCCGATCTGCACGGCGGGAACGTCCGCCAGGTTGTAGGCCAGGTTATAGGCGCCCAGCACGGCCGGTCCGAAAAGGTAAGACACGGCCAGGTTGTCCCAGCGGCGGCTGGCGAAGACGGCGAAGGCGCCCAGCCACACCACCGAGCCGAACGCGGCGATGTCGCGCAGGATGCGGCCGTTCAGCCTGTGGGGCTGGATCCAGTCGCGCCACGAGATGCGCGCCACCAGCGCCAGAAAGCGCGCCCCGCTGCGGACCAGGTTGCCGACGACGATGGCCATGCCGCCCCATCCCAGGACCGCCAGCGACAGCGAGATGACGGTGTAGACGATCTCGCTGCCGCCGCGGATCACGGCCAGCGAACCGAAGTCCATGCGTCGCACCAGCACACGTTCGGGCACGAAGGCGACGCGATCGATGGCCACCGTCAGCACCATGCCGGGCAGGTAACGAACCAGCGTCGGCGCGCCCACCAGCGGCGCCAGGTTGTGACCCAGCAAAAGGACGATGGCGAAGGACAGAAAACCAAGGCCCACGTGAACCAGCGTGGAATGAAACATCACCTCGCGGTCGGCGTCGGGGTGGGTGATGAGATACGTCCCGACGCCCAGGGTGGAAAACTGGTTGGCGGTCATGGCCAGCACGGTGGCGGCGGAGACCTCGCCATATTCGTAAGGGGCGAGAAAGCGGGTCAGGATCAGCGTGCCGACCACGCCCAGGAAACGGGTGAACAGGCCGCTGAGCACGGTCCAGAAGCTGCCCCGCACGGTGGCGCGGCGGATTTGGCCCGGCGGTGCTCCGCCGTCGGGGGACGCTGTCACGGCGGGCACGTTATCACGCACGGTGGGGCTTCGTGATCGGTTGGAGGCATAGCCGCCGCTGGGCGGCGGCGAGAGTCAGCGCCGCTGTCGCGGCGGCG
>JAXDMH010000106.1:0-9713 GCA_034666225.1 Myxococcales bacterium | reverse complement strand
TCACGCTGCCCACCGTCGCCTGCCTCGTTGTTGGAACTGGAACCGTCGCCGGCGGTCATGCCGTCGCCCGTCGCGCCATCGCCGGCGCCATCCAGCGGCGACGCGGCGTCGCGGCCCGTGTCGCCGAGGCTCTTGCGCGCGCCATTGAGGATCCAGTGTTCGATCAACGCGATGTCGGCCTGGGGCAACGGACGATCGGGCGGCATGCGCGCCGTTCCTTCAGCTCGCAACATGTGGACCAGGCGGGATTGCGCCGGATCGAACGCCGTCACCAGCGGACGATGGTTGCGCTGGCAGACGAACTCATCACCGTAAGGCCGGCAGCCATTTTCGGGCGTCCCGTTCGGATCGACGATCCACACCCACAGCGCGGTCAGGCTGGTGTACCCGTGATCGGGCGTGGAAAAATCCAGCCCGGCGACGGCGGCGGCGCGGCTGTGGCAACTGGTCGTCGCGCAATTCGGCTGGATGATCGCCGGCGAGATGTACTCCCACGCCGCCGGCCGGTGATCGACGGCGTCTCCGCAGCCGGGTGCCAGCACCAGCGCACCCGACAGGAACCCGATCGCGCAAGCAATCGATCGCAGCGATTGGTTCGTCGTGGTCACGCGTGTCGTCCGACTTTCCGACCTTCAGCCGACGGCTATATAGCCCGGTTGTCTGTGTCACCAGGGTGACAGGACGGCAAAATCACCCTCCAAAACTCTCGACGGCGGCACGGATTTTTTCCGCGCCCGCGACGATCACCCCCATCGGTTTTCGAACAGTTGTGTCCGTTTTCCGGAGAGCGTCGCCGTCGCCGATGCGAGCAGCGAACTGTATTCCAACTGTAACAACCCTGACGGCGCCTGCCTGATATACGGTTTGCCGTGACAGCTACCCAGTTCTTTTCCTCTCCCGGAATGATGACAGCGTTGACGGGTCCGCCGGACGAAGAAAGTCCGGCGCGCGTGTCAGCGCGGGCGCGCATCGCCACGCCCCCCCTGCTGCCCGGTACCGGCACGCAGGCCTTTGGAAACCTGGTGGCCACCGCCCCCACCATGAGCGAGGTGTTCGCGGTGATGCGCCGCCTGGCGCCCACCGACATCACGTTGACGGTCATTGGAGAAACCGGAACCGGCAAGGATGTGGTGGCCCACGCCATCCACGACGCCAGCCCGCGCGCCAGCGCCCCCTTTGTGGTGTTCGATTGCGGCGCCGTCCCGGCCAACCTGGTCGAGACCGAGCTGTTCGGCCACGAGCGCGGCGCGTTCACCGGCGCACATGCCGAGCACGCGGGCGCTTTCGAGCGGGCGCGCGGCGGGACCTTGTTCCTGGACGAGATCGGCGAGCTTCCCCTGGATCTGCAGCCCCGGCTGTTGCGCGCGCTGGAGAGCCGATCGATCCGGCGCGTGGGCGGCACGCGCGACGCCCGCGTCGATCTGCGCATCGTGGCCGCGACCAACCGCGACCTGGCGGCGCTGGTGGCGAACCGCTCTTTCCGTCAGGACCTGTACTTTCGCCTGGCCGCCGCGGTGGTGCAGTTGCCGCCGCTGCGCGAGCGACGCGAGGACATCCCGCTGTTGGTACCGCGCTTGCTAGCTGACCTCGGTCATCCCGAGGTCAGCGTTTCAGATGCAACGTTGGAACTTTTGCGCGCCCACCCCTGGCCCGGCAACGTGCGCGAGCTGAAGAACGTGCTGGCCTGCGCGCTGGCCTTCGTTGACGCCGGCGTGCTGGAGCCGGTGCACCTGCGTTTCGTGGCCTCCACCGGCGATCACTCGCTGCTGGATCGCCTGCCGCTGGGCGGACACACGCTGGCCAGCGTCGAGCAGTCGGCCATCAAGCAGACGCTGGTCCTGACCCGCGGGAACAAGGTCCACGCCGCCCGCATGCTGGGCATCGCCGCCTCGACGCTGTACGAGAAGCTGAAGAAATATTCGCTGTAAGGATCGGATCAGCTGGTCAGCTGGCGGCGGCGGCGAACGATCGCCAGGGCCGACGCGGCGGCGGCAAAGACAGCGACGGCCAGCGGCGCGGAGAAGCGCCAGTCGGTGAGGCGGCGCGGCCACAGGGAGAAGCGGGTGGCCGTGCGGTCTTTCATCAATTGAACGGCCTCGGCGGTCATGCCGGCCTCGGTGGCGCGCTGGATCAGGTTGCCCGCCTCGGCACCGTCGCCTTTTTGCAGGGCCAGCGCCCACTGAAAGGAAATGGTCTTGGGATCGCGGGGCGCGGCGGCGGCCAGGGCGGCGGTGCAGTCTTCCAGCGCGGCGACGTCAGCGACGCGCGTGCCCAGCTCGCATTGCAGGTGATAACCGACGATCTTGGCTTCCGGCTGTGACTTCAGGTGCGTGGTGACAGCCTTGATCTCTTCCAGGTCCTTTGGTGCCAGCACGCCCGGCGCGGCCAAGATCAGGTGCACGTAACGAACGTAGTCGTCGATCACGACCCCCTGCAGTCCCAGCGCGGAATGACAGGCGGCGATCGCCGGTTCGCGCTGGTCGGTCGCCTCCAGTAGCTGGCAGAGCCGCGAAAATCCCAGGGCGCGCTCGGGGACCGCTTTCGCCAGGGCCCGGTAATAGCGAACGGCCTTGACGTTGTCGCCGGCCTTGGTGGCCGCCGATGCCTTGTCGAGGATCTCTTGAAGGTAGTAACCAAACTCCAGCGGGCTGGCGTTGCGCGCTTCCAGCGGCGGCACGGTCGATTCCGGATCGGCGTCGTTCAGCGTGAAGCGCGCATGACCGAAGGGCGCGTCCAGCGGTGCCACCGGCGATGCCGCCGATGCTGTGAATGATGCCGACACCGCCGACACCGCCAACGCCGCCCCGAGGATGAAATGAATGCAGTACCGCATCTGTGCTTCCGCATGCCGAAGACGAAACTGCGCCGCTTATAACAGGGCGCCCGGAAGAGCAATGTTACGTTTCTGCGCCGGCTGCGCGACGCACCTGTCACTCTCCGAAAATCGGACGTCTGTTTCGAAAAGCAGTCATTGCCGACAGCGCTGGCCGGCACCATCTCGCGGCGTTTGCCCGTGGCACGGATATTGGTTGGCGCCGAGGCAGCGCGGGTCTCTCGCGGTTGGATATTCATGTCTCGAAGGCGATCAACGTGGTGGTGGGCAGCTCTGGCGCTGTCGCTCGGTGCATCAATCGGATGCACGGACGACTCGACGGTGCCCGCCAAAGATCGCGGCGGACCGTTCGGCCGCATCCCGGTGGAGACTGACGCCGACGGCGGCAGCGACGCATCCAAGGACGCCGCGCGGACCGACGCCAAGCTCGACGGCGCCGCCGGTGACAGCAAGGACGCGCCGGCCATTGCCGACGGCAAGGACGCGCCGGTTTCCAGCGGCAGCGGCGGCACATCCGGCGGTGGCAGCAATGGCAGCGGCGGTGTGTCCGGCAGTGGCGGCGCGCCGATGGCCAACCCGGCGGACTGCCTGAAGTGCGAAGAGAAATACTGCAAGAAGCTGCCCGACAGCGACCTCGACGAATACTCGCCCTGTTACATGCCGGCCGCGCCGACGACGGCCCAGGACGGGCCAAAGAAGGGCACCGCCAAGACGGAGCTCTGCCAGGCGGTGCTGGACTGCGTCCGCCAGAGCAATTGCATCGTCCAGATCGGCGACATGTTCAATGCGCAAGGCTGCTACTGCGGCGCGGGCGTCAGCGACATCAGTTGCCTGTCGGGGAACGCCACCGGTCCCTGCAAGACGCAGATCGGGGCGGCCGCCGAGACCGGTGATTCAGGCGAGGTCGCTGATCGGTTGGTCGATTTCAGCTTTGCCTCCGGCGCGGCGATCAACTTGTTGCAGGACTGCGACCCGGTCTTCTGCAAGACGTCGTGCCTGGGCAAAGCGGGTGGTGACGGCCCGCCGCTGCAAGGCGGGTCGGGGGGAACCACAGCGGACAGCGGCGGCGCAAGCGGCAGCGGGGGCGCAACCGGCAGTGGCGGTGCGTCCGGCAGCGGCGGTGCGTCCGGCAGCGGCGGTGCGTCCGCAGGCAGCGGCGGGGCGACAGAGGGCTCGGGCGGCAGTGGCAGCGGCGGCAGCGGAACCGGAGGGACCACAGGCAGCGGCGGCAGCGGAAGCGGCGGCGCCAGCGGGTCAGGCGGCGCTGGCAGCGGGCCCGTGACGTACAACCAGTGCCACACTTGCGAACAGACGAACTGCGCCGACGAGCTGGCCGCCTGCGAAGGAGCGACGGGCAACGCGATGACCGGTCCGGGGATGGGACGTCCCCGAAAAGATCTCTGTCTCGAATTGATGGCGTGCATCCGCCGCACCTCCTGTGGAAAGCCAGCCGTGGGCGACGTGCAGCCCTGCTATTGCGGGACGACGTCCGACCTGGCCTGCCTGACCGGCGGCGCGAACGGACAATGCAAAGCCGAGGTTGAGGCCGCCGCCGAGTCCACCGCCGCCGCCGACGTGGCCAGTCGATTCACCGATCTCGATTCCTCCGGTAACCCGTATCCGCTGGGCGCCGCCTACGTGCTGTACGCGTGCGATCACGACGTCGACCACGTCCATGCCGGCGTCTGCGAGAGCCCCTGCACGAACGGCGACACGCCCGGCGGGGCAGGCGGCGCCTCCGGCTCGGGCGGTGCCTCCGGCTCGGGCGGCGCCTCCGGCTCGGGCGGCGCCTCCGGCTCGGGCGGTGCCTTCGGCTCGGGCGGCACGCCCGCCTCCGGTGGGGCGACTGGCTCGGGCGGCGCCTCCGGCAGCGCGGGCCTGTGTCCGGACCTCGACACGAACAACGTTCCTGATTGCCATGAAACGCTGATCTCCAACCCAGGGTTTGACGTCAACACATCCGCCTGGCTGGCGGAGTTCGGGGCCAACCAATCACGGGACAGCAGGGATGCGACCGGCGGCGCGGGATCTGGCTCGCTGTCAGTGACCAACGCCAACGTCGCCGACGCCGACGGCATGACCATGACCGGCTCGCGCCAGTGCGTGCCCGTGACGGGCGGAACAACCTATCGGCTGTCGCTGCAGCTCTTCATCCCGACGGGCCAGGGTATAGGCACTGGTGGCGTGAACATCATCTACTACCCCTCCATCGACTGCACCGGCGCCATGGTCGGTGCCGATGCCTGGTCATTGCTCGCCGATACCAACGCGTGGAAATTGGTCCAGGGCACCACGTCGCCACCGGCCGGAACACAGTCGATGGCCGTTCGACTGGTCGCGATGAAGACGTTCCGGGCCGCCGCCTTCCAGATTCTGTTCGACAACCTGCTGCTAAATGCGCAGTAAGCCCGCGCTTTCCGACGCGCCGGACCCGTCGCGGAACTGTCACAGAGGCGTGCGTCGGCCCGTGGTACATGACGGCCGTCGCGCGCCTGCGCGAGGGGACAATTTGATGAGCACGCCAGTCCGACCATTGCGGTACCTGCTTTGGCTGGTCTTGGTCGCTCCCATCGGCTGCTCGCCGCCGGGGGGGCCGGACAACGCCAAGGACTGGGACTGGCGCCCCGATGCCGGCGGCGCGACCAATCCGCCGGTTCAGTCGGCGGTCTGTGCCCCGGCGCGCGCGTCGGAGCCGTTGCCGGCGCGGGTTGACACCATGTCGACCGAAAACGGCGCCACGCCCACCGCGACGGGCGCTGTCATGTACACCGAGGATCTCTTCAACATCTTCAAGGCCGACTGCGGCGGCTGCCACGTCGAAGCCAGCCTGGGCAGCTTTCACGTCACGGCCAAGACGTTCACGGCCGTCGTCGACCATAAGGCGCTGGACGCCATCCGCACGGACGATCCCGCCAAGTACATGCCGCCGCAAGGCGGAGGCGGCAAGCCTTACTCACAGCGGGCCAGCGGCGATCCAATCTTCCTGCTATCCGACCTTCTGGAAAAGTGGATCGCGCAAGGCCGCCCCGACACCGTCTTCTCCCTGGGTGGCAGTGCGGGCGACGACAACCAACCGGCCGGGATGTACCTGGTCTCGCCGGACGTCGGCCTGGGCATGACCAACATCGGCAATTGCGTCCCCGGCCCCGGCATGGTGGGCACCAGCACCGCGACCATGGACAAGCTGGACACCTTCTTTGCCAGCGCCACCGAAGCGACGTTGCCGATGAGCCTGGCCGACACGGATCTGTCGACGCTGGACGCCGCCGAGCTGGCCCGCAATCGGGTCATTGCCTATGCGCCGCAATACCCGCTATGGACCGACGACGCCGGCAAGCTGCGCTATCTCCGCGTGCCCAGCGGACAGTCGATCAGATTCAACAAGCAGACGCAGCAGTTCGACATTCCGCCCAACACCCGTTTTTACAAGACCTTCCTCAAGAAGGTGATCGACCGCGACGGCAACGAAACCTTCCGCAAGATCGAGACGCGGGTGATCGTCGCCAGGCCCGACAAGAAGCTTGATAACGGGACGATCCAGAACAACGCCCTGTTTGCCACGTACGTCTGGAATGAAGACGAAACCAAGGCCGAGCTGAAGCAGCTGCCGCTGCGCAACGGTGACCCGTTCACGGACATCCTGATCAACATCACCGTCGACGAACCCAAAGAGCAGATGATCCGCGACAGCATGCCGGACAACCTGTCGTACGCGCTGGGGGACGGCAATCCCGGTCTCAAGCGGCACTATGCGATCCCGGGCAGCCAGCGCTGCATCCAGTGCCACATGGGCAGCGCCAGCGCAAACTTTGTCCTGGGATTCCTCCCGGTTCAGGTCGCCCGCCGACCAACGGCCACCGGCGGCGCCTACGAGGAGACCGGTCCGGACGAGTTGAACCAGCTGCAGCGTCTGATCGATTACGGCGTCATCACCGGCATGTCAGCCGACGACGTGGTGCCGCTGGAGAAAGCCGAGGGCCCGCGCGCCGCCCGCAACGACTACGAATTGAAGGCGCAGGCCTACATGCTGGGGAACTGCGCCAACTGCCACAACCCGCGCGGATTTCCCTCGGTGAAGAATCCCGAGCTGAAAGACCTGCTGGATTTTCTCCCGTCGCCGACCGGTGGAATCTTCCAGTTCCCGCTGGAACGATACAGCCCGCTGCGCAGGCGCGGCTTCGAGCAGGACGTGCCGATGCCGTACATCACGCCGTCGCCGCGCGAATTTCCGGTGGCCGACGACAACACGGCCAACTGGCAGCGCAAGTGGGCGGCGGACTGTTCGCAGGACGACGATTTCTCGCGCTTCATCTGCGGGGCGCGCAAGAAGGGCGCCGCCCACCTGGGCGCGCCCTGGCGCAGCCTGCTTTACCGCAACATCGACACGCCGTTCATGTACGCCGACGACTTCGTGGTGTTCCCGCACATGCCGATGAATTCGCCGGGCTTCGACTGCCGCATCACCCAGATTCTGGGCGACTGGATGGTCAGCATCCCGTCAGCGCGGAAGAATCCCGAGATCGACGAGGACGCCGTGCCGCCCATGGCCGCCGACCGAAACGCGCAGCCGTACGCCGAGGTCACCGCGACGTCGCTCGGTTATCAAGATGCCGTCGACGCCGCCAAAAAACGGCTCGACCAGTATCACGCCGAGGGGCGCTATTCCTTCTGTCCCAACACCTCGGACATCGTCGACCCCGACATCATTCGCGGCACCGGCAAGATCGTTCCGGCCAGCGACGGCGTCTATGATCTCAAGCAGGATCCGCCCAAGCTGTTGCAGCCGGACGTGGGCGTCCCGGTCCGCGCCCACTGGGTGATCACCGACCTGACCGATCCCCCCGGCGATTGGTACCCGCGGCGCGCGGACTGGAAGTCGTTCGTGGTGGACGGAATCGTCGACAACTCCGACCTGTCGGGCGACGCGACGGCCAAGGCGGCCGTGGCCAGGGATCGCGCCATCGTCAAGGATACCTTGACGGGTGTGACGCTGACGGCGGCATTCACCACGTTTGCGCGCACGGCGCTGCCTTACGGTCTGTGGGTGCAAAAGGACGGATGCCAGTTCACCGGCGTGCCCAGGGCGTCGGCCTTCGACGGCACCAATCGACCGCGGCCGCGCTGGATGGACATCAATCCGGGGAAAGCGCCGGCGCCCGATGCACCCGTTTACTTGCAGACGCCCGGCGCCGCCGTCTTCACCAACGTCTGCATCAACTGCCACGGCCCGCAGGCGGATTCCAAGGGCCTGATGGCGGAAGCGATCATGAACATGACCGGCGGCACGGCCCGCGTGGCCAATTTCCGCGACGGGTTATTTGGCCCGGTGACCAGCCCCGGCGCCAATCGCCAGCGCGTGTTCGGCGCGCCGGAAATTCCGCTGGTCGGCATGACCCCCGAGGACTGGAGCGCGCGCTATATGGCGTGGATGGCCCTGGGCGGAACGTCGGCCAAGATTCCGCCGGCCATCCTGAACATCGTCGGCACCACGCGCGTGCTGGGTGAAGCGCGCTCGAACAAGATCACCACGACCGGCTCGCCCAACATGCTGAAGCTGGCCCAGGAGCTTTGCCACCACACGCTGCCGCTGATCAATCCAGGCGAAGACATCAAGCTGGACACGGCCTTTTATCAGACCGGTGTCCTGAACTGGGGCGAGCAGACCGGCCTCATCGACGGCAACGCGGATGCCGAGATGTGGCAGAGCCTGTGCAGTTTTGGAAATCGACCGGTGGTGCGGGTGGTCAAACTGTCCGGCACGGCGTGGGAGGCCGACAAGCCTCTCATCATTTCGAGAACCGACTCGCTTTACTGGGCCGATCATTTTCCGGCGAATTCACCGGTGCTGGATCACCGCGGCCAGCTGCGAACCACGCTGACGCCTGACAACCTGTTCCCGCTGTGCGTGCTGAAGCCGACCGATCCCAACCAACTCGCCGCCGCCGACGCCTATCTGGCCGATCCCACCCACCTGGTGGGTCCCAAAAAGATTGTCCTGCCCTATTGTCCGGCCGCTCTCTTCGATCCAACCCAACCATCAGCCAAGCTGGTCTCGACCTACAACCAGGACGACGGCACCTTCAGCTTCCCCGACGGCGACAAATGGGCCACCCGCGGCGCCATCAACGCCGGCATGGCCGTCTTCCTGTATCTAAAGGATCTCGAGTCCAGCACCACGCCACCTCAAGCTGCCTACAATCACTGCAACTGACGTCCGCTTTTTATCCCAAGAGAAACGCGCCACTTCCGCGGCGCATCATGATTCGTCACAAATGGGCGCCGCCAGCATCAGGCTAGGGGAAGGAAACGCACGCCGACAGGCCCGTTCCGAGAACAGGACGGACCGCAGCGCGAGGTCGCGCTGGTGACCGCTCAACATCAATCCAGCGTTCGGCGCGGCCTTGCGCGAGGACCGGATGGCCCGGCAATCACCGTCGACATGATTGAGGCGTTTGATCCGCGCCACGCCCAGACGAAGACACACCTGGGTGTTTCCGGCGAATCTCGTGAACCACACACGATCCCCGCTTGTCGCGGAGCCGAAGGCCCGTCAACATCGAGCGTTTCGCCCGCGCCACGCGGTCCTCGCGCAAGGCCGCGCCCGGCGCTGACCAAAATACGAAGCTCGGCTCGTGCGGCCTCGCGCTGCGGTCCGCCCTATTTTTGGCCCGGACCAGTCGGCGTGCGTTTCACCAGACCGTGATCAGTTACTCGCGCCAGCGTTCGCGGCGGTGCACACGACATCGATGGTGTTGCTGTCCTCGCACTGCCCGTCGGAAACTTTGATCGTCAACTCCTGAGCGCCGAGCAAGGAGCAGGTGTACGTCGTGCTGGCCGCTTCCGGCATGGCGAATGAACCGGCCGTGGCGGTCCAGGCGTA
>JAXDMH010000105.1:0-6604 GCA_034666225.1 Myxococcales bacterium | reverse complement strand
CCACAGCGGCGTCGAGCTGCACGGCTTCCTGTCGTCTCTGGTCAAGGCCGCCGCCAGCGGCATCACCTACAAGATCTACGGGTACAAGGGCAAGCAGGTGCGCGACAACATCCACTCGCGCGACGTGCTGCGGGCCATACACCGTTTTTACGAAGCGCCCCGGCCGGGCGAGGTCTACAACCTGGGCGGCGGACGCGACAACAGCTGCTCGATCCTGGAGGCGGCCACGCTGGTGGCCGAGCTGGGAGGCGGCACGCTGAAGACGGAGTACGTCGACGTTCCCCGCCGCGGTGATCACATCTGTTACATCTCGGATCTGCACAAGCTCAAGGAGCACTATCCGGGGTGGAAGATCGAGATCTCCCTGCGCGAGATCCTGACCGAGATCATCGACGGCTGGAAAGTGCGCCGCAAAGCGGGTTAGCGCACCGGCCGCGATGCCGAACCAGCGACCGATCGTTCTCTTCAGTCCGTATTCCCCGCGCATCGGCGGCGGCGGGGCCATCTTGCGCAGCCTGATCCCGCGATTGACCGGATTCAACGTCACCTGGCTGTACACCGCCGATCGCGATCAGGAATTCCAGGGCGCCGAGTGGATTGGCCCTGGCCTGGGCGGTGGCTCGACGGCGCACGATCTGTCGCAAGCGCTGCTCTTGTGGTCGCGCGTGGAGACCGGACGCCTGGCGGAGATCACCCGGACGCTGCTGGGCCACCCCGCCGACGGATATTGGGTCTTGGCCCACAACGAAGGCACGCTGGTGGCGCGCGCGCTGCTGCGACGGGGCGCCGCGGTCCATCTATCGGTGCAGGACGACGTGCCCGACGGAATCTTCGCCCGCTCGAACCGCTATCGCTGGCTGGCGCCGCTGGCCCGTCCCACCTACGACGAGACGCTGAAGCGCGCCCCCAGCATCGACGTCATCTGCGAAGGCATGCGGCGTTACTACCTGGCCCGCCTGGGCGTCAGCGGCACCGTCGTGCATCGCTGCTTGCCGCCGCTGATTCCGCCAGCCGGCGACGGGCTCCCGGCCGACGAGCTGCACGTGGGCCACATCGGCACCATCTATGCCGCCAGCGAATGGCGCGCCTTCCTGAACGCACTGCAGGCTTATGCCGCCGCGCGAGGATTGCGCCCGCGCATGACCATGATCGGCCTGGCCGATCGTTACCACGGGCTGGCTGGCGAATTTCCAGACGTCGTCGAACTGGTGCCCGACACGCCCGAGGACGAGGCAGTGGCGCGCCTGCAGCGTTGCGACTTTGTCTACGCGATGTACCCGTTTGAAACCCGGGCCGACGTCTTTCGCCGCACCAGCCTGCCCACCAAGATCAGCACCTATCTGCGCTGTCAGCGGCCGATCTTTGGCCACGCCCCGGCAGCCAGCAGCTTGGCCGACGTCCTGCGCGCCCACGACATCGGCCTGCTGTTTCCCGCCGCCTCTGCCAGCCCCGCTGATTTCGAGGCTGCCTTCGACACCATTCGCGACAAGGCGGTGCCGCCCAGACAATACCAGGCGGCGCGTGAGGCGCTGTTCGGGGAGGCCAATGTCCAGCGCCTGTCCGACTGTCTGGCACGCCTGGGCAACACCTGAATGAGCGTCGACTAGCCGACCATGGAAGCGGTTCTGGTCAGCCATCCTCACGCGGCGGCGTTCGCCAATGGCGTGGCCGCGGCTTTCGAGCGCAATGGAAAGCTGGCGATGTATGTCAGCGGCGTGGTGGCGTCACCGTCGGGCTTGTCCGGGCGGATCCTGAACCATCTGTCGGGCGCCACCCCGGTGATGCGCAATCGCATCGTGGAGGGTGTGGATCCCAGACGGGTGCGCTCGCTGGCCGCCGTCGAGCTGGGGGCGCGTCTCGGGGCGCGGGCTTTTGTGACGGCGGGCGGAGGCCCCGGCTCGGTCTACAACGCCGTGTTCGTCGCGCACGACACGGCCGTGGCGCTTTTGAAGTGGCCGCGCGGCACGGACACGGTTTATGCCTATGAAGACGCCGCCCTGCGCACGTTCATGCGGGCGCGACGACGCGGTCTATCACGGGTGTGGGATCTGCCCTTGCCTCACTATGCGACGCTGGAACGGATGTGGAACGCCGAGCTGGCCCGCTGGCCGGGCGCGCACGGCAGCGGCGCGACGGCTCCCATCGAACCCGGGTGGAAGAAGCGACGCAAGGACGCCGAGCTGGGGCTGGCCACGGCGGTGTCGGTGGCGTCGGCGAACACGCGCCGTTCGCTGGAAGAGCTGGGAACGCAGGTGCCGGTGGTGGTGACGCCGTACGGTTTTCCGGTGGAGACATTCCAGCCCAAACAGCAGCTCAGCGACGGCCCGTTCACGGTGCTGGCGGTCGGAACCCAGGACCTGCGCAAGGGAACGCCCTATCTGCTGGAGGCCTGGAAGAAGGCCGACCTCAAGGACGCGCGGCTGCGCCTGGTGGGGCCGATGAACCTCTCGCCGCGCTTTCTGGATTCGTACGCCGGCCTGTTCGAACACGTTCCCCACGCCGCCAACGTCGCGCTCGGCCAGATCTATCGCGCCGCCGACCTGCTGGTGTTCCCCACTCTCGGTGACGGATACGGCCTGGTCATTCAAGAATCGATGGCCTGCGCCACCCCTGTCGTCACCACCCCGTGCGGCGGCGGACCGGAATCCATCACCGACGGCCAGACCGGCTGGATCGTCCCCCCGCGCGATGTCGACGCCCTGGTGGAACGGCTGCGCTTCGCCGCAGCCAACCGGGACAAGGTTTTCCAGGTCGGGCTGGCGGCGCGTGCCCGGGCCGAGACCTGGACCTGGGCGAAAGCCGGCCAGTCGCTGGTGCAAGCGCTGGCTGGACTGTAGGGCGACTCTCTAACGCGCGCCGTTTGTTAGTGCCAAGGAATTCGCGAAGATTAGCCTGCGATCCAGTACCCAGGGAGCGTGCATGCTCCAGGGCGAGCCGTCTGTCCTATGGGACGATCCGGTAGAGAGCGGCCGAGCCTTTCGTCATGCGATTGAGCGTTCTACTGACGGCGATGTCCGCCTCTCGTTGCCAGATTGGTTGCACGTAGGGCGCGCGCGTCGCCAATATCCTTTCCAGCGGCGGATTGTCCAGGATCAGGATCTCCGTGAAGCGACCCTTGGCGATCACCTCCCGCAGCCGGGCGGGGTCACCAAAGTCAGAGTCAATGACCCGCCCCTGCGGACAGTCGAGATAGAAGGTGGCCCGTTGCGCGTTGGTCAGGATGCGACCACCGGGGGGCAGGGATGCGCACGCCTCGCGGAGAGCGTCGTAGAACCAGGTGTTTCGCCGAAGGAAAGCGTCCTCCGACACCCGTCCGAACGTCACCGCGGCAAACTGCCGATCGTAGACCAGCGTGCCCAGCGTGCCGGTCAGCAGGAAAGTCCCGGCTGTCATCACGACGATCGCCCGACGACGACCACCGAAGCTGGCCAGCCAACACAGCGCATCCGCGGCCAGGACCGCCAAAAGCGGCTCGATCGGAATGGCGTAACGAGCGACGTGCGCGCCGGCCGCCCAGATAATCAAGAGTCCGATCACGACGCCGAGAATCGCCGCCCGGCCCTTCCGTTCGTGGTAGGCGCGAAAAGCGATCACCGGCGCCATGAGCACAGGCAGGGGGCTCAGATGCTGACCGTTCTCGAAAGCGGCGCCGTGCGAAAATAAATGCCAGGGCGCCAGCAGGCGATTCCAGAGCGAATAGCCCAAGCCATAGTTGGCAAACACCCAATCGAGGTCCGTCCGATCCGGATTCGCGCCAAAGAGAGCCGTCGCGAAGGGATAGACCGGATTGCCGGTCAGGATCCACGCTCGCACCAGCGAGGCAATGACCGGCAACGCGGCCAGAACGCCGATGCCGACAAAACGCGTCAGCGCGGCCCGGGTGCCTTCCCCAGAACGCCAGGAGAAATAAGCCGCCAGAACAGCGCCAACCATGGCGAGAGAGGCAGCGTTCAACTTGCAGGAGGCAGCAAAGCCAAGGAGCAATCCCCCGACGATCAGCCACCCGCGTCGGCGGTCTTGGTCCCAGACCAGCAACGCATAAAACCCCAAGGTTCCCAGCGCCGCCGCCCCAAGGTCGACGAAACAGCTGGTCGATTCCCAGGCTGTCATCGCGTTGTCGTAGAAGATGGCGGCGGCCAGGATTCCCACCAGAGGGCCGGCCAAGCGGGAACCGATCAAGAATGTTCCAAGGGCCGTCAAGATGCCGAGCCCTGCACAGACCACCGACGCCCCCTTGGGGCTGCCGAACGCCAGGGCCATCATGTACAGCATCTCGACGGCCATTGACTGGTAGTGCTGCCAGATCCCGGACAGCTCGATCACGCGATGCTCGAGGAGAAATTGCTTGGGAACGTACAGGTGATAGGCCAGAGCGTCGATGAAGCTGGGCGGTGCCAAAGCCCCGATGAGATTTCCGCCGACGCACAGAGTGGACAGGCCGATGATGATCAGCGCCGTGCGCGACCATCGTGCCTGGGGCACCGGTGAATCCGAAGATCGACGGGCGAGTGGGAGAAGAAATCGCGCCGCCAATCCCGCTCCCACCAACGTCAGCAGCACGAAAACCGGCAGCCACAGACCGCCAACGAGGCCGATCCAGTAGAGAACCGTCGTCAGGCAGCCGACGCCCAGGCCAACGCCGATGCTGACCTGTTCCAGCGGCTTGAGGTCGTCAAGACCCAACCATCTGAGTATCACCAAGCCGTAGCCGGCACAGGAGACGGCGATGACCAGGCTGACCAGCACCGCCGTCATGGTCGCCGGTGGCCAACAGCGCGAAAGAGTAAATCCATGGCCGGCTCAGCCACCTGCCGCAGATAGAGGAAGCCGCCCACCAGCAGCCAGCCGATCAGAACCAGATCAAGGACCAAGGCGCGCCGTCTCATGGCAGAATTACCCGCTTTCCTTCCGGCGCGCGGTCCCAAGGCTTTCGTCGGCGCCGCTCTTCCGGGGTCCGCAGCCGCTGCATCAAGCGGCTTTGCTGGGCAGCGCCGCGCGGGGGGGGGGCGGCACCACGGCCTGTTTCGTCGAGGGATAGAGAATCGGCCAGACCGTGACGAGCTCGCCGAGTATGAATCCAGCGCCCGTGAAAAACAGGGCCTGCCAGATGTGATCGAAGGCCAGGTTTCCGTAGAAGGTCAATATGGCGTATGTCAGCGCGGCTCCGGTGGCCGCTCGCCGATTGGCCCGACGAAATATCTTGGCGGCCCGGAGGAACGCCACCAGAAGGCCCAGCCTGCAGAGCCAAACCGCCAGATACCCGGCGACGCCGAGCTCGATCAAGATACGTCCGGCCTCATTCTCGCTTTCATACTCGCCAATGTTGACGCCGAAAAGGTTACGGAAGTTTTGCTGCATGCCCGTCCCCACTCCCATGACCGGATAAGAGATATTCGCCAGCGAATAGGGAGGCAAGATGGTGTAGATCGCTTCAAATCGATCGCGGGTATCTTCCGCGTCAAACCGATCCATGATCCCCTGCAACGATTCCGGGAAAATGTAGATAACGGAAAGAATCGCCAACAACCCCACGACGATGACCCGACGGCCAGCGCGTGTGAAGAGAAAACCTGCCTCTCTGGCCACCAGGGCCAGCAGAAACAGACCAATGACGAAAGGTCCCCGCGATCCCGACATGGGAAGGGATGCGGCGGAGAGTATGGCTGTCGTGGTGGCGATAAGCCGCGTCCTCCGCTCACGTTCTGCGAGACCGAAAGACAGCAGGAGCGGGGGAATCAAGACCACGAAATCTGTGAAGCCGGTGATGAAGCTGAACACCGAAGACACCCTCGGTCGACCGGTGGAGCCGACCTCGTAAGCCTGCACCTCGTTGCCAGCGTGCACGGCGTAGGTGTTGGCGGCGCTGTCTGACGGCGATCCGAACTGAACAACGGCGAAGATGGCCACGGCGGCCGAGACATAAGCCATGAACAGAATGGCCCGCTGCCGAACGACGGGCGAAAGCAGAATGTTGGCCACAACCGGAATGGCCACCCACCACAGCCAATACGCACGGAGGCCCAGGACCCCCAGCAGGAACGATTCGCGAAATCCGGTGTTCAAGATCTGAACAACCGAAGTCACCAGGGCTATTCCCATCACCAGGTGAAAGGGCCGGAACATGAACTTCATCACTCGCATGATCCGCGGATCCAAAGGAAAGGAGACAAGTCCGTAGATGAGGACCACGTCCTTCAAGAAGTAGAAGAGTTCACCGGGGATAAAAGACAGATACTTGCGGCCGATGCCCTCAAAGCAGATGGCTGAGAGGAGGAATGCGAACCACTTTGACTTACGGCTATCGAGGCGATTCTGCTTGGTTTGGGCCAGCGACCTGGCGGTCGCCGCGGCCTTCGCTTGGGTCAGCGCGAGCGGGGCAGCAGAAGTGGCTGGTGTTGACATGGATTTCTCAGCGACCAAGGAAGAATTGACTACGAGCCGCTGCCTCCAGCTGCGCCTTGCGTCCTTTCAAACGCGCCACATTCGCCGCGATCCCTCCGTCGTTGGGCTGTTGATGCAGTGCCTCGGTCCACGTCGCGGCAGCGTCGTCGTAACGCCCCAATGATTCGTAATAACGCGCCAGATCCATCCATGACCGGACGTC
>JAXDMH010000104.1:0-5922 GCA_034666225.1 Myxococcales bacterium | reverse complement strand
AGTCGCCGGTTACGGCCGGGCGGCAGCTGGCGCCGGGCCATCCGCCAGCAGACTTTTCCCCGACGGAAAGTCGAGAACCCAGAACTGGCTGCCGTTCGGCCCCGGCTCCTTGCGAGGCGTTGCCTCCAGCGGTTCCTTGAGGCCAATGTGCAGGGCAACGTCTTTTTTGTGCTGGCTGAGCGAGACGGATTTCACCGGCGTGGAGAAGAACCGCGTATCCAGAGGCCGCCCGCCGTTGCGAACGTGAATGCGGCAGTTGTGCACCGTGACGGTCAGCCCCTCTTTACTGGCCTGGACGCTGACCTCGACGTCGTTCGTCGTCTGCAAATAGACGCGCGACCCGCCGTCGCCATTCATCTGAAATCCGGTCCAAACGACACGCGCCGGCCCTGTTTTTGGCCACGACATCGGCGTGCCGACCAGCGGACGTTCTGCCGTCGCAGTGCTGGCGGTTACCGCGGCCGGCGGTGGTCGACTGACGACAGCGACGGTCTCGGCCGAGGCCGTCGCGCCGACAACGACAAACGCCGCTATCAACCCGAGAGTGATCTCTGCGCGCAGACGCCCCACAGTCCCATCGTAAAGGGCGGTTCGCGCCCACGTCAACGGGTGAACCTGTCGCTTATGTAGAAGGTCCTGCTACTTTAGGCGCGGTCGATAGCAACGTTGCCGGCAGCGTCACTTCGGCGCGTAACCGCGCCAGGCCCACAGAATCGCTTCTGGCAGCGTCTGGCGGACCACGCGGCTGTCGACGTGGCCGGCGCCGTTGCCGTGGTCGAGGTGCACGTGATAGCCCTTGCTGGCCAGTTTCAATTCCATGTGTTGCCCGGCGAATTGAAAGTCGTAATGCGGGTACTGCGTCGAGCCGACGTCGTTGTCCTGCGAACCGCATTCCAGCCACGCGCGGATCGGTTTGATCGGATCCGTCTTGGCGATGATGCCGCCGGCGTCGTTGTCCTTGTCCTCGTGATAGTTCCAGCCCCCCAGCGGATGGTCCGGGTTGATGGGGGACTCCTGGGCGACGAAGGAACCGGAATAGATCACCGCGCGCCTGAAAAGATCCGGGTGCCACCACATCATCGAAAACGAAGCGATGCCGCCCGAGCTGCCACCCAGTGCGCCCCGCCCTTCGGGATCGTGGGTGAAGGTCACCGCCTGCGTCTTCGCCTGGGTCTTGGTCTCCAGCTCGACCCGCGGCAACAGTTCCTGATCGACCCATTCGGCATAGACGCCCGAGACCGTGTCGTACTCCAGGCCGCGTTCGCTGCCCTGCGCGTCGCCGCCGCCGTTGCCGGCGAAGACGGCGACGATGGGCGGAAGCTTCTTGGCGCTGATGAAGTTGTCCAGCGTGTTCGAGAGCAGATTGACGAAGTCGAAGAAGTTGGTGCCGTCCTGCGCGACGATCACCGGCGCCAGCGTGCCGGCCACGTACTGCGTGGGCACAAAGACGGTGACCGCCCGATCGATGGCCTTCGGGTAGATCTTGCTGGAACCCATCTTCATCGTGAAAGAGATGGTCTTGCCCCTGGGCGCACCGTGCGCCGAAATTTCTGTCGCATCGCTGTAACTGGGCCCGATCTCGCGAACGCCGTCGCCCTCGGTGCCGGGATCGGTGGCGCTCGATTCGACGCTGGCGTCCGCGCCGCCTTCGGTCACCGTGGCGTCGGGGTTCCCTCCCCCGTCGTGGTCATCTGTCGGAGGACCGTCCATCCCCGACCCTGGCTCGCCGCCACTGCCCCCACCAATAGCGCCGCCGCTGCCGCCCGTTCCAGTGGTGGAGCCTCCCGTGCCCCGGGCGTTCATCCCGCTGGTTCCACCATTGGTTCCCCCGCCGCCCCCACCGACCGAACCGGCGTTGCAGGCGAACGACAGGCAAGCAGCGATCAGCACGACGCCGCACGCGCCATCAGCAAACCAGCGATTCACTCCCGGGGACCTCAATTGCATATCCATACACGCATGTGATGAGGCAGATCCTTCACCAAGGACTTGAGCACGCTGCCGCGCAGCAGATGCCAGACGGCGTTTCGCTGCGATGTACCGACCATGACGGCCTCCACACCCAGCTTTTGGGCGGCGCCGGCGACCGACGCCCCGGTGTCGTGGGCCATCCGCCAGATGGGGACGGCGACCACGCCGGCCTGACGGAAGTAGTCGACCGCGGCGGTCAACACAGACACCGCTTCCTTGGATGGCCCGCTCTTCGGTGGGAAGAACAATCCCGGGATCTCGTCGACGAAGATGATGTAGACGGCGGCGTCGCCGGCCCCGCGCGAACGGGCCAGGGCTTCCTGAAACAGACGCAGGTTCGGCGAGCGCACCGCCACCAGCGTGGTCGAGGGATACATGGTCTTCATGTCCAGGGCCTCTTCGACCGTCACCACCTCGATGGCGCTGGCCATGTCTGAGGCGGCCTTCTCGGCGGCTTCGGCGTCGGTGAATCCTGCCCGGTGTCCGCCCAGCCAGCCCTTGCGGACGGAATAGGCCACGGCGAATCCCAGCAGAGTGACCGTGCCGCCGAACATGGTGGCCTTGGTCTTCGACACCAGATTCACGCCCCAGGCCAGGATCACCAGCAGGGACGTGAAGATGCCGACCCACAGACCGAAGCCGCGCTTGTTCTCCTGAAGGCGCATGCGATCGATCCCCACCGACGTCAGCGTGAACGCCCCCAGCAGGCCGAACGAATACATGTCGCCCAGCAACGCCATCTGCCCGCGCGTGGCGGCCACCACCAGCACCGGCACCAGCACCGAGATGATGATGGCCCGGTGGGGCGTCCCGAAGCGCTGGTTGCGCTCGGCCAGCCAGCGCGGCATGTAGCCCAGGCGCACCAGGGCCAGGAAGACGTGATAGCAGCCGATCAGCGCCGTGTTGGCGGCGCCGATCAGCAACGTCGACGACGTGGCCACGATGGCGATCTGGATCGGCCGGTTGCCAAACTTGGCGCCCAGCTCGTAGACGAACTGATCCGGGTTGGCGTTGGCGGCGTCCAGCAGCGCGGTCTCGAATGCGGTCATCAAGGGCGAGGTCAAGAACACGCAGGCGATCACCAGCAGCATGGCCCGGAAGGCGGTGCGCTCGCGCGGCTCGGCCAGGGCGGGCGCGATCTGGCTGATGGATTCCAGGCCCGAAAACGCCAGCCAGGAGCTGCCGAACCCCACCAGGATGGTCCACGGTTGCAGCCCGCGCACGGCGCTGAACTGGTCCATCACCAGCTGCCAGTGCTGGCCGTCCATGTGCACGACGACGATGGTCAGCACGACGATGTTCATGGTCAGGGAGGCCAGGGCCAGCGCCGCCGTGACCAGCGCCGATTCGCGGATGCCGACATAGTTCAGCGCGCCCAGCACCAGCAACGCCGCGCACGCGGCCGGCGAGATCCACGGCGTCAGGCGGGGCAGCTCGGCAGCCAGATATTGAAACCCGCTGACCGACGACAGCGCCCCGGTCAGGAAATAGTCGACGCAGATCAGGATGCCGCCGATGCACCCCACCATCGGACCGAAGGCGTCGGACGCCACCGACACCACGCCTCCGCCGTCGGGATAGCGCGACGCCACGTTGACGTATTTCAGCGACAGAAAAATAAAGGCGATGCCGGTGGCCAGCACGAAGGCCGCCGCCGGCGACGGGCTTTTGCCCCCCAGCTCGCGGAACAGAAGACCGGGGACGTAATAGATCGACGTCCCGATGTCGGCGAACACCACCGCCCAGGCCAGCAGCGGGCCCAGCCGTCCCGACGACCGTTTGCTGCGCTCGAACAGCTGCTCGGGCAGGGCCATCGCCGCCCGGGTGATCGACAGACGCCCCTGCGTCGGCGGGCGCGGCGGTGTCGGGCCGCCCACGTTACTCACAGATCACTACGTGGATCGGTTCGGGCAGCTCCTTGATCAGCTGCTTCAGCACGTCGCCGCGCAAGAACGTCCACACGCTGGAGCGCTGGGTGGTTCCCACCATCAGGCATTTGACCTGCAACGTCTCGGCGGCCTCGGCGATGGAAGCGCCTGCGTTGTGCGCCAGCCGCCACAGCGGAATCGCCTCCAGCCCTTCGTGGGTGATGTCGTAGACGGCAGCGTTCAAGACATCCAGGGCATCGTCCGAAGGGCCGGTGCGCGGCGGAAAGAACAGTCCCGGGATCTCGTCGACGAAGATGACATAGACAGCGGCGTCCCCCACCCCCTTGGCCCGCCGCGACGCCTCCCGACACAGGTTGCGGTTGGGACCGCGCAGCGCCACCAGCGTCGTCGACGAATAGGTTTGCTTCAGGGCCAGGGCCTCTTCCAGCGTCACCACCTCGCCGCAGGCTGGTTGATCGGCGGCGGCGCGCTCGGCGGTGGCGGCGCGAATGAAACCGAAACGCCCGGCGCGAATCCACCCGCGTTGCGTGACAAAGGCGACGGCCAGCTGCAATCCCGTGACACAGGCGCCGTACAGCGTCGCCGCCGGCTTGGTGAACCAGCTGGTCACCCAGGGAATCACCAGCGCCACGATGGCGATGACGCCGATGATGAAGGCCGGACCGCGCCGGTTCTCGCGCCAGCGCAGCGCGGCCAGGCTGACCGACGTGATGGCGTACGAGCCCAGCAAACCGAAGGCGAACACCTTCCCCAGCCGCAACAGATCGGCGCGCGTCGACAGCACCAGCACCAGCGCCGCGAAGGTGATGACCACGATGGCCCCGCGGGGCGTGCCGTACCGCTTGTTGCGCTGGGCGATCAGCGCCGGCAGGTAACCGTGCTCGCTGACCGTCTTGAACACGTTGTAACAGCCGATGAAGGCGACGTTGGCGGCCACCAGCAGAAGGCCCGCGCCTGAAAAGGCCACCGCCACCAGCAGGCCCATGCCGCCATATTTCAGCGCCACCGGCGCCAGCAGCGCCGCCTGAGGGGCGATGGCGCCCGCCTGCGCGGCGTGGATGGCCAGCGTGGTCAGCGGCGGCACGGTCAAAAGCAGGCTGACGATCAACAGCGTGGCGGTGATGCGGATGACCCGCCGGCGCGGCTCGCGCACCGCGGGCGCCAGCTGGCCCAGCGATTCCAACCCGGAGTACGCCAGCCAGGCGGCAGCAAACCCCGACGCCATGTCGGCCGGGCCCACGTGGCGAAAACGGCCGGCGGTGGCGGCCAGCTGCGCATACTCCGATGGACCCAGCTGCACCAGCACCGCCGCCACCAGGGTGGCCTGGACGACCAACGCCACCAGGCCCAGCACCAGGGCCAGCCGCGCCAGCTCGCGGATGCCGATCCAGTGCAGGAAACCCAGAAACAAGATCGCCACCGCCGACAAGATCTCGATCTCGTGCGGCCAGGGTCGCAGCGCCGCGATGTAATGCAGGGCGCTGACCACGGCGATGCTGATGGTGACCAGGTAGGCGGAGACCATCAGCGTCCCCGACACCACGCCGACCCACGGCCCGAACGCCTCCACCGCCGCCGCCACGCCGCCGCCCCCTTGCGGGTATCGGTGGGCGATCTCCAGGTGCTCGAGGGCGACGAAGACGAAGGCGATGCTGGCGATGGCGACGTAGACGGGCGCCAGCGGGCCGATCTGGGCGTACAGAATTCCCGGCACGTAGAAGACCGACGTGCCCAGGTCGGCGAAGACGACGGCCCAGGCCAGCAACGGCCCCAGATGCCCGACGCCGCGATCAGCAGGAGGTGACGGTCCGCCCAGCGCAATCTGCGGCACCGGTCGTGCCTTCAGACTCTCTCCCTCCGCGGTCATAAGTCGCCGTCACCGTCGCACACTTTCCGCCTCCCAATCAAACAAACTGGCCGTCATCGGATTGCCCTTCGGTTTGCCCTTGAAACAGCCGCCAGCCGCCACGATGCTGGCGGGCCAAATAACATGGCCAGCACCACCACCATCACCCTGCGCGTGGTTTCCGCCGCCGAGATGCAGGCCACGGGCGAACGACTG
>JAXDMH010000103.1:0-3930 GCA_034666225.1 Myxococcales bacterium | reverse complement strand
GCGAGACGACGGTCGTGCTCCCTTTGAGTGTGATCAACGCAGAATCGGCCGTCCATCCCAGCGGCGCGCCGGCAAAAGAGCCACCCACCTGGGTGGCCTGCAGATCCCAGACGTTCGTCGCGTCTTGTTTGTCCCGGTACGCGAACCAGTGACCGTCAGGTGACAGAATCGCGTTCCCGGGCACGGGCACGGTTTGAAAAATGGCAGGCCTGTCGCTGCCCCGTACGACGTGCTGCCAGCCGGCGTCGTCCAACACGTACAGCTCGCTCGCGTTGTCGATCGCCAGGTCTTGCGCGTCGGTGGTGGCCGCGATTTCGGCGCCGCCGGTGCCGTCCACCTTGATCGATCGAATCCCGGAGATGCGCGGCCGGTTAAGGGAGGTGGGCGCCGACAGGTAAAATACCGTCCCGTCGTCGGAGGACCACAGCAAGTGCGTTGCGTGATCAAACGACACCCGGCGCCCGATCTCGACGGCGGGCGGGGAGACCCCGCAGCCCTGCACGAAATCGCGCTCGAAGCCTTCGAATCCGAAGACGTCGAACCTGTCGGTGCCATCGTCGGCGTCCCGCTTGAACGTGACGGTGTCGGCGGCCGGTGCCGTGTCCATGGTCAGCCCAACGCCGTCCGGAGAGCAAGCGCGCCGCAACCAGGAATATCCTTTGGCGAGATCAACCTGCGGACCGCCGGGCCCGAACGGACTGAACGTCACAGCGACCGGCGCGTGGACCAGCTCATATCCGAACGCGCGCCACAAACCCAGCGACGTGGCCGCATGGTCATTGTTGAAAGGTGGATCGCTGCTGAGGGTCATCCACGGGCGAAAGAACCGGGGCTCGTCGACGACGCCGCAACCGTCACCACCGGCGCTCTCCACCACCGCCCGGACGCTGGCGCCGGCGATCGACACCTGTCCGTTCGACACGGGCTGTTGCACCCTCCCGGTTTGGGGATCGCGGTCGGGAGGCTCCGTCAGTGGATAGCACTCGTTGATCAGATCGATGGATAGGTACGTCGAGTTGATTGGATCCGCCGGCGGATCGGCCAACTGCCCGTTGATCACCAGCGCCGGCTCGGTGCCCAGAGATTCCTGGTTGGGCCACTCGGGCGAGGTGCATCCCGCCCCGCCTGCGCTGGAGGTCCAGCTGTGCCAGCGGCCCGAACTGCACCCCTTGCGACCAGTGCGGCACCTGCAGCTCGGGGCTGGGCGGAAAAACGTCCGGTGGAATCGTGAAGCCTGTCCGCGAGGTGGCGGTCTGGCGGATCAGGACGGCGCCGACTTCCAGGCCCAGCGAGACCGTCACCGCGCGCCAATCGAACGGCAGCAAGCCGGCCAGGCCGAACAACAGGCCGATGTTATCAAAATCGAACCGATCGTTTTGCACCAGCGTCCGTTCCACGCCTGCGCGGGCCTCCAGCGAAAACTTGCGCCGGTCGTGGCGAATCGTGGCCAGCAACAACGGCCCGGAGCCCATGGACAGATACCGATCGTCGCCGCCCAGCTCATCCGAGCGCCAGCCCGCCGACACGGCGAATCCGCTGGCCGAGTGCCGCACGTTCCCCTTGCGCACCACGCGGCCGCCGCCGCGCTCGCCGACACGTTCTTCCTGGTCCGGTCCGTCGACGCCTATCAGCTGTTTCTTCGGAAACCCTGACCGGCCCGCCTCAGAAGGTCACAGAGGCGCCAGCGGATGCCAAGCGCTGCATTGGATCGAATCCGATCTGCAAACGGAGCGGTTCTCGATTCAGGTTGTTCTGGCGGTTGACGAAGTCGAACAGGTCGGAGCGACCGGGAGCGATGGCGGACGCGCCGAACAGACCAGCGGCCATCGCCCCGAGACCAATCAGACCGAACGTCGCCGTCTTTCGCAGGTTGGCGTCGTTGCACGCTCCCCACGCCGTGGTGGCCCCCGCGAAATTCGGATCGTTGATGGAGGGCATTCGACAGTCGTCCCTTCCCGTAAACGCGTAGATGGTCGCCGCCACCCCGGCGCCCACGCCGACCAGGAAGACAGCGATCGCGGCCCTCTGCCGCGTCTCCAGGCGCTGCAGCACGGGATCAAGCGCTGCGTACAACTGAGCATCCCCGGACCTGACCGCCTCCAGGTAGCTCCGAAGTCCGGAGATGCTCGCGTCGTACACCTGGTTCGCGAACGTGAGATGACTGGGGATCGCCACAGCCCCGTACCTTGCTGGTAGCACAACAGTAGGTCCCGAAGGGGCGGGCGCCGGCCCATCGGGGGCGGAACTTTGCGCCATCGCCGCCCGGCTGGCGAAGATCACCAGCAAGGCGGTCGTGAAGCATCGGGTTCGAGTGAGTTCGATAGCCATGGTTCTCACTGGACCCGCCTCTATTTCGTTGGGTTAAGTGGGAATCCCGTTCTCCTACTTCGCCGCCTTGGTCATGGCTGCCGCTGGCGGCAACGGCTTTCCGTCCTCGGTGGTGGGGGTGAAGCTGAATCGTCCCGCCTCGAAGATGTACAGCATGCAGTCAGCAGCGGCGGTGCACTGGGTGCGGTGAACCACCGTCGGCTGCTTGTAGTACGAGCCGGCACCCAGCGGCTTCGCGGCGTCGCTGCCCTTGCTGGTCTCCAGCATGGTGCCGGACAGGACCACCGCCGTGTATTCGGATTCGTGCACGTGCCACCCCGAATCAAAGCCGGCCTTGAACTTGATGAAGAACGCCGTCGGTCCGTGCTTGGCTTCCTTGGAGCCGACGATGAACGATTCCACCGGGCCGCCCGGATAGAACTCCTCCCACTTCATCTCTTCCGCCGGCAGCTGCACGAACGTTCCGCCCGGCGCCTTCGCCTGCGCACGGACGGCATACGCCGTCATCGTCAACCCGACCATCGCGGTCGCCAACAGACCTTGTGTCTTTGTCATCTGATCCTCCCGAAGATACTTGCGGGGACAACATTGTCCCGGCAGTAGGTCGTTCAGCGGACCGTCAGATCGACAGCTCGCGGTCGAATCTTCGATTCGGGTCGCGGCTTTTCTGTCGGCAGTGTTCCGTTGACTACGCCTTACGGTGACGTGCCGGTGCCGGCGTTGATGATGTTGGGCGCGCAGCCGGAGGGCGGGTCTTCGCAGGCGCAGGTGGCGCAGCCGTTCGGTCCTTTTCGATAGCCGAACGGGCACGTAACGCAGGCTGCGTTGGTGTTGCAGGTGGCCGGTGTTCGGCAGGCGCACGTGTCGCAGCCATTGGTGCGGACGAAGCCGTCGGAGCAGAAGATGGCGCATCTGACCAGCGGGCACGAGACCGGGTGTGTTCCCGACGGGCAGCTGTCATCCTTGCACGCGCAGAGCTGACAGCCGTTGGCGTCTGTCTGGTAACCGTTCGGACAGACCAGGTCGCAGACGATCTTGTTGCCGCAGGTCGGTGGCTTGCAGACGGGCGGATGCCAGCTGCACTTATTGTCGACAGCGCGCGTGCAGGCGGCGGGGGTCACCGTTCCACCCGGGCATTCTGGATAGGCATACGGCGGCGGGGCCGGACATTCGCTGGTCGTGCAGGGCGGCGGCGGAAGACACTGGCAGGTCGGGCAGCCTTTGGCGTCGGTGACAAACCCAAAGGGGCAGGCGATGTCGCAGGTGTGAGAGCACAGGGGCCCATCGCCGTCGGGCCGGGCGTCGGTCACCGCGCCGCCGCTGCCGGAGCCGCCGGTCCCCGTCAATCCACCGCTGCCGCTGCTGCCGCCGGCGCCGCCCGTCCCCGACAGTCCACCGCTGCCGCCGGTTCCGCTGCCACCCGTGCCGCTGCCACCGGTGCCGCCGTCACCCGGCATGAGGGGCTCGACGGAGCCGCAAGCTGTTCCCAGAGCTAACAAAGCAAGAATGGACGCGGTTTTTGCCGACATGGTCTTGTTCCCTGTGCATTCAGCATGCCGCGGGATCAGCTCGCCCTGGGCGGAAAAAGCCGCGATTTGTTGC
>JAXDMH010000102.1:0-12252 GCA_034666225.1 Myxococcales bacterium | reverse complement strand
CGGTGCCCTCGTGGACCTCGCCGATCTTGTGAGAGACGCCGGTGTAATACAGGATCCGCTCGGTAGTCGTGGTCTTCCCCGCATCGATGTGCGCCATGATCCCGATGTTTCGGGTGCTGGAGATGGGGAACTGACGGGCCACGACTTCCGAGATCCTTTCCGACGCGCAGACGGTCGCCGCTCCGCAGCCGTAGCTCCGGGGCGGTGACCGCCAGGTCCGTCGTTGGTGATGACCGGGAGAAAGTTCGTCGAGGCGATGGGCGCCAGGCTGGAAGAATGCTCCGAGAGGGTCTCCTCTCAGTTCACGCCTTCAGGCTGGCGGCCGCTGCCTTGATGCTTCCGCCCTATTTGCGAACGGGTGAATAACTACGAAAAGCTCCTGATTGTAAACCTAATTTTTCGAACTACCAGCGATAGTGGGCAAAGGCCTTGTTGGCCTCGGCCATCTTGTGGGTGTCCTCGCGCTTCTTGACCGAGTTCCCCTTGTTGCCGGACGCATCCAGCAACTCGGCTGCCAGCTTTTCTTGCATCGTGCGACCATCCGAGCGATCGCGCGCCGCCTTGATGATCCACCGCATGCCGAGCGCCATGGCCCGATCCGGGCGCACGTCGACGGGAACCTGATAAGTCGCGCCGCCCACCCGGCGAGATTTGACCTCGACCTTGGGCTGCACGTTGCTGAGGGCACGATCCCAAACTTTTACGGGATCCTCTTTGGCCTTCTCGGCGACGATGTCCAGCGCCCGGTAGACGATGCGCTCGGCGATCGCCTTCTTGCCGGACTCCATGACCGTGTTCACGAACTTGGTCACGCGGCGACGCGTGTCGGTCGGCTGGTCGGTAAACTTTGGATCGGGAAGCGGCTTGCGCTTCGGTACTTCACCCTTGCGTGGCATCTCTTCGTCTTCCTATTCCTGATACCGTTACTTCGGGCGCTTCGCGCCGTACTTTGATCGGCCCTGCCGGCGGTTGGTCACGCCCGAGGTGTCCAGCGTGCCGCGAATGATGTGGTATCGAACACCGGGCAGATCCTTGACGCGGCCGCCGCGGATCAGCACCACAGAGTGCTCCTGCAGGTTGTGCCCTTCGCCGGGGATGTACGTGGTCACTTCCATGCCGTTGGTCAGGCGCACGCGGGCCACCTTGCGCAAAGCCGAGTTCGGCTTTTTCGGCGTGGTGGTGTAGACGCGCACGCAGACACCGCGACGCTGCGGACAGGCCTTCAGGGCCGGCGAGTTCGTCTTGCGGCGGACCGCTTCGCGGCCGAATTTCACGAGCTGATTGATGGTGGGCATGCTGGTTGAAAACCTCGAGACCTAAAGCCTGCGTCTGCTGACTCCCGTCGGGCAGACGGCACCCGCCAGGAGGCCCCCGGCGAGAAGGCGAGGATTATAGGGAGACAGATCGGAAAGTCAACGCCCGGATGCAACTCTTGCAAGGGCGGCGGCCGGCCCCAGCAGGCGGCGCACCACCGCCCGCGCGGTATCGCTCTTTTGCAGGGCGTCCGCCGCGGCCGGACCCGAGCGGTAGTAGAGATCCGCCACCACTGCAAAGAGGGCGCTGCGCCTGGTGAGATCGTCCCGAACCCGGCGCATGGCGTCCACGTCGGGAGCCATGGCCGACCCATAGGCAGCCGTGGCGATGAAGCATCCGGACAGCTGGGTGAACTTGGCGTTGGGGGTGGCGAAGGTGGTCCAGGCCAGCTGCGACCGGCGGGCGCAGGCCCCATCGTACTTCACGCCCACCGCGTAAGAGGTTGCCGGCTTGAGGTCAGGCAAGACCACCGACGCCATCCCGGCGGGATCGACGGCCACCTGAGGGGCGCGCACGGCCTGGTGCAGGAAGTCGTCGTCGGTCAGCGACTGGCCGACGCGGTAGCGCACCTCATAGCTGGACGGCTGTGACACATTGGCCGCGCTGCTGAACTGGATCCGCGCCGTGGTGGAACCGATCGAGGTCGGATCAACGGTCAATCCCGTCACCGGCGGTAGATCGGTCCGATCGTCGCACCCGCCGCCACCGCCGCCGCCATCATCCCCGCTGCCGCCGCCGGCACCACCAACCCCGGCGTCCGGATCGACGACAACGATGTCGCACTCCTCGACGCTGACGTGGACCCGTCCCACGGCGCCGCCTCCGCTGGGCGCGGCGATCTCCAGCAGCCGCCCCTCGCCCGAGCCGGGGACGCCGCTGCTGATGGTCTGATCGCGCGGCGTGATCGCGCCGTTGGCGCCGTCCCAGGCGCCATAACCGTAGATCATGCCGGTCGAGAACGTCTTTGGCGCCGGGGAATCGAGGCGCACCGGAACGCGCCAGACCACCGCGGGCTGGCCGAAGTTGTTGATCGTCCCGTATCCCACCAGGCGCGGATCCTCGAACGACGGATGCATGTGCGAATCGTTGCCGTCATATTCCTTGCTGACCTCGACCATCACGGCGTAATCGCCGGCCGGCCGGTCGGCGGGAATCGACCAGGTCCCGGTGTACGGTCGTCCGTATACCGGCGTGGCCGCCGCCACCGCGTCCAGGTCGTTCATCGTCGCGTATCTCTCTGCGCTGCGCTTGCAACCGGACGCGCCGCCCACCTGATCGCAGTCCTTGTTCGTGAAGTTCGTCAGGTCGTTGCGCGGCGGGTAATAGACCATGGGCAGCGACGTGTCGACCTTGCCCTTGGCGCTGTTGAACTTGGTCGGGCAGGTGATGGCGTCGACGTTGATCTCCTGATCGCGCACCGGGCGGCAGTAATAGGGATCCTCCGACGAGAGCGACTCGTGCCAGCCCAGCCAGTCCTCCATGCCGTCCTGCATGACCACCTGCGGATAAAGCACGTTGCGCGCGTGCGCCCAGATGGGCAGCGCCATCGTCCGCTTGCCGTAAGGAAACTTGGGACCGGAAAGAAAATTCCATTCACCGGGGCGATTGCCCAGGCCCCGCGCCCCGACCATGTTCGTGACCATCAACGTGTCGACGAACTGGTGATCGGCGGTCTCGATCCAGACGGCGATCTGCGGACCCAGGTCCAGCTTGTCGACCTTCTGCAGGCAGGTGCTGCTGTCGGCGGCGCGGAAGCAGTCAGGCTGAAACGTGTAGCGCAGCCGCTTGCAATTGTCGGCGCGCGCAGCCATCGGCCACAACAGACCGGCCACGCAAAAGGCAGAAACCAACATCGCCCGGCGGGGGAAAGCACTCCGCAACAAGACCCCAAGTTTGGCCTGGGAACCGGCACCGGCGCAAGGCGGGACAAGGCCATTCGGGCATAATGGGCGCGTGCCGATGCTGGCCTGGGCTTTCGCGATGGCGCCGCTGCTTGCCCTGGCGGCGGCGAAGCTGCAGCCCGCCGACCTGCCGCCGCCACCGGCAGCGCCACCGTCGCCGGCAGCGCCGCGGCCGACGACCGGCTTGGCCCTGACCGTCATTCGGGTCGATCCGCAGCCGGGCATTGATTGCCCGACCGCCGGCCAGGTCACCACGGCCATCAATGACCGGCTTCCCGGAACGGTTCGACCAGACGCCCCTGACGCCGGAGGCCCGACCGCGCGGCTGGTGCTGGCGCAAGTCTCCCCGAATGCCATCCGGGTCGTGTTGATCGCCGCGACCGGCGCCCCCGTCCTGGAGCGAACGCTGGAGATCTTGAACCCCCAAGGAGGCGACCGCGACGGCGGCGCCGAGGTCGCCAATCCGAGAACCGGCGCCAATCACGACGGCACGGGCTGCGCGGCCCTGGCCGATACGATCTCGCTGATCGTCCAGCGATATCTGCGCCACCTCGAGTATCGGGATGAGCCGACCGTTTTGGCGCGAAGCCAAGACAAACAGGGCCTGGACAAACGGAGCATGGCGACCATTCGGCGCGCGCCCGCCGAAACGCCCGGGCCGCCGCCCCGGCCAGCTGAGCGACGCCAAGTCCTGGTCAGCGCCACGGGCGATGTCCTGGGTCCTTTTCCCGAGCCCTGGGGTGCCAGCATCTGGACACCGGCGGCCGGCCTGTCGGTCGAACTGGCATGGATGCACTGGTCGCTGTCCGCGCAAGCCGCCATCGGCGCCGCGGTCCGGACCCGCGCGTTACCGGGCAGCGAGAATGCCGGCTTCAGCTACCTGCCAGTCCCCCTGCGGATCGCTGCAGGGTGGCGCATTCCGCTGCCAAAGGGCACCCTGACACCAACCGTGGGCGCAGGCGCTGACCTGCTCTTTGAAACTGCGCATGGCCTGCGCGGCAGCAGCCCCGGGGTCAGCGCCGAACCCACCGTCGAAGGCGGCCTCAACTACACGGTCCCCGTCGGTGGGCGAGCCTTCGTGGCGGCGCACGTCCTGGCCGATCTGAACCTGCGGCCTCACGATTTCATGGTGACGGGGTTATCGTCGCCGGTCCTCAAGACGACGCGTCTGTACGCCCGCAGCGGACTGTCTGTGGGCGTCGTGTTTGGCGACGGCCCGCATTCGTCCGGCCGCCCCTGACGCGCCAGGAGGCGCCGGGGCGCGGGAGGGTCCGGGCCCCCTGGAGACGGAGAAGCCCCGGAAGAAACCCGCTGCTTTCGGCCCCGAAAGGGGAATCGGGGGTAACCTTCCCGATCGGGGCGCAAGGACGTTTGAAATGGGAACACGCCTGACATCCCTGCCGGCCGGCATAGGCATGGGCATCGGCGTCCGCGTGGGCGTGGCCGCCGCCGTCATTGCCGTCGCCGTCCTGGCCACCGCGGGCTGCGGCCGCGCCAAGCAGAGCGTCGGGTCGATCGAAGGCACGGCCATGGACGGCAGCCCAGGCATCGGCGAGGGCAACCTCCCCGACGGTGCATTCGACGGTATCGCCGGAGGCACGGGGCCACTGCTGCCGGAGTGGAACTGCGGCCCCACCTGCTATCGCGCGCCGGAGATCCCGGCCACACCGAACCCCGTCACGCGGTTTGGCGGGATGGCTGATCCGAATCTCGCCAATCGGCCGGTGATCGTCTATCCGCTGGCGGGGGCGCTTTATCCCGTCAACCTGGCCGACATCACCTTTCAATGGCGGCGGGCAGCGGGCGGAACACAGCACCTTTTTCGGATCCGCGTCACCGGGTCATCGGGCAGCGGCGACATCCATTTCGATTTTTTCGTTCCGTGCAAGCAGACGCCCAGCTCGACCGTTCCTGAAGAATGCGCCTATGCCCTGCCCCCGGGCGCTTGGCTGGAAACCATCGGAAGAAATCGCGGCCAGCGGATGGACATCGCCATCGCCGCGGTCGACAGCACGGCGGGCAAGGAAAACCAGGTGGCCACCTCGGACGAACTGCGCCTCAACGTGTCGCCGGACAGCCTGGTGGGCGGCCTTTACTACTGGTCGACGAAGCTGCGCGGCACGTATCGACTGCTGTTCGGAGGGCGCAAGGCCCAGCCGTTCATCAGCCCCAACAGCAGCGTGAACCCCACCGATTGCGGCGGCTGTCATTCGGTCAGCTTGAACGGCAACGTCATCGCCTTCACCGCCGGCGCCGACGAAGGGGCGCTGGTGGCCACCGCGGCTGCCGATCCCACAAAGCCGTTCTTCAAGACCTCGGAAACGCCCGACAGCAGCACCATCGCACTCAATCCCGACGGCACCCGGGCGCTGGTGGTGTTTGGGTCGCGCCTGGTCTTGCACGACACCTCTGACGGACAGGTGCTGGCCACCGTCGATCCGACGCTGCTGGGACCGGATCGCGCCGCCTATCATCCCGACTGGGCGCCCGACGGCAAGTCCATCGCCGTCACCCTGTCGTCGAAAGCCGACAACGATTACACCGTCCGCGACGGAAGCATCGGCGTGATCACCTACGAGGCCGGGGCCTTCAGCGCGGCCCGCGTGGTCGCCCCCGAATCGCCAGTCGATTTCAACTATTACCCGACCTGGTCGCCCGACGGGAAATGGATCGCGTTCGCGTCGGCTCACATCGGGCCCGGCGTCACCAGCTACAGCCAGTGGGGCAGCCGCCTGCGCCTGGTGGCGCGCGACGGCGGGCGCATCTACGAGCTGGCCAAGGCCACGCACCTCGCCGATCACTCGTCGACCTGGCCCAAGTTCGCGCCCTACACGCAGTCGAACGACAACATCCTCTTCATCACGTTCAGCTCGAAGATCGACTATGGATTCCTGCTGAAGAACAGCGCCGCCCCAAACGATGCGGCCAAGCGGCCACAGCTATGGCTGACCGCCATCGACGTCCGCGATCTGCCGACCGGCGATCCGTCAAAGCCCCCCATCTGGCTTCCCTTCCAGGAGGTCACCCAGAGCAACCACCTCGGCTACTGGACCCAGCGCCTGGGCTGCCCGATCGCCGGACAGTCGACCGGTTGCGCCGAAGACGAGCTTTGCGACAAAGACGGTTACTGCAAACGTCCCATTCCGTGAGAGCTGGTCGGGCGGAACGCCTGGCGCGCCAAGCGCCGGCGAATGACCCTTGAGGCGCCAAGGAACGCCGCCCTGACCGCGCCCCCACCGAAGTCATCGCAGCGTCATTGAGGATCCGCGGGCGCGGTTGCATGGAACGTGGCGTGCAGTGACCCGCGGCGCATGCGCGCAGAGATAGAGCCCGCGGCGCAGCGTCGGCCCTTGCTGTTTCATGACCAGCGGGGCGGCACCATCGAGAAGATCATGGTCGTGGCGCTGTTCGTCTTTGGCGCCGCCTTCGGCGTTCGCCAGCTAGGGAGATCGACCAAGAACGCGATTCAGTGTCAGGCCGGCGAGATTGCCGTGGTCAGCACGGCGGGGAACGCCACCTGCCGGCCGGCGGCGGAATCGACGCCGCTGTGCAACGGCCTCACCTGCATGTGCTTCGTGGCGGGTACGCCGGTGGTGACGTCCGCCGGGCCGCAGGCCATCGAGACCATCCAGCCGGGCACGTTGGTGCTGGCGCGCGACCAGTTCGGCGCGGCGATGGACTGGAAGCCGGTGCTCCGGGCGTTCGTCAACCAAACGCACGCGCTGGTCCGCCTGACGGTCGCCCTGCCCGACGGCACGCGCGACCGACTGGAGGTCACGCCGAACCACCCCCTATTTGCCGAAGGTCGTGGCTGGGTCGCGGCGGGGGACCTTGTGCCTGGAGAAGACTGGCTGGTCGATCAGCGCAGCCAGCGTGTGTCGCTGCTCGTCGCCGACGCCGGCGCCGCCGAGGTGCCTGTCTACAACCTCGACGTGGCCGACTACCACACGTATTTCGCGGGACGCCTGGGCGTCTGGGCGCACAACGTGGCCGGCGCGCCGTGCTCAAACCAGGGCGTCGGCAGCGACATCGATCTTCCCTCTGCCAATGACGATCTGCCGACGGCGGTGGCGGGCGGCGGGCCCAGCACCAGCGCCAGCACCGGCGCCGGCGCCGGCGGGGCGGCCCCGAATCGGCCGCCGCCCCCACTGCCCCACTCTCCTTCGTGGCTCGGTCCGTCGAATCCGCCGTTTGGTTCGGCGGGAGATCCGAACTATCCCGCGCTTTCGGGCCACCAACCGCCCAACGTCGGATCAGTCAATCCTGAGCAAATCGTCGCTTCGCTGGACGCTGCGTTTACCAAGGGCAACTATGATTGGAGCAAGCACCACGAGATCGTCGATCACCTCCCGGACTACGCGGGAAAGCCTGCGTTCATCGCCTACCGCTATTACGGCAACCTCACGGTCGATGTCGCCGAGGCAATTGTCCACAACGGCTCGATCAGCGGCGACGGTCGAATCCACGGGACGCCGGCTGATCCAGCCGTGAGCGACTTTGATCATCAATTCCCCAATCCCACTGCGCTGGCTGATGCCGTCAACGATCACAAAAACAACGGCCACGGCTCAAGCCACTTCGTCTCGACCAGCACCGACCCCAAGTATGCCTATGGCGCATTCGACAACCGCCCCAACGCCAGCCCCACGAAAGTGGGCCTCGTCATCGTGACCACGCAGACCGGGGAGAAAATTTACCAGTCAGCCGCGCTCCGCCCGTTTACCAGCCATGGCCATATGCAGGGCACGAATGCACAAGGGCATGACTATGAAGGGGAGCACGTCTATGGCGGCGCCATCTTGCCGCAATCGATCATCTACGGCGCCTACGTTCCGATGGGAATCGGCACGTTCCCGCCCGGAAGCCGTCCGCCGATGTCGCCGTTCGGCGCAGGCGGGCTTTTCAAACCTGGCCTGAAGCCCTCGAGTTTGAAACCCCCGAAGCCGCCGCCGAATTGATATGAGGAGCGCGGGCGATCCCCGCGCTCCGTCACTAAATCGGCGCTGATGGACTATTCGTCCGGATTCAGAGCCACCGCGGCCACCATGGGCGGTGGCGGCGGCGGCATGGCGGCCAGTTCCTCGGCCGTGGGCTCGTCGACGTGGACGGACAGGCGCTTGTAGGCGGCCAGTCCGGTGCCGGCGGGGATGAGCCGACCCATGATGACGTTCTCCTTGAGGCCGCGCAGGTAGTCGACCTTGCCGCAGACCGCGGCTTCGGTGAGCACCTTGGTGGTCTCCTGGAAGGACGAGGCCGAGATGAAGCTCTCCGTCGAGAGCGACGCCTTGGTGATGCCGAGGAGCAGCGGCTCGCCCTGGGCAGCCTTCCCGCCTTTGGTCATCACCCGCTCGTTCTCCTCCTCGAACACGTACTTCTCGACGTGCTCGTCGACCAGGAAGGTCGTGTCACCCACGTCGATGACCCGGATGCGCCGCAACATCTGGCGCACGATGGTCTCGATGTGCTTGTCGTTGATCTTGACGCCCTGAAGTCGGTAGACCTCCTGGACCTCGTCAACCAGGTACTTGGCCAGCGCCTTTTCGCCCAGCACCTTGAGGATGTCGTGCGGATTGGCGGCGCCGTCCATCAACGGCTCGCCGGCCTTGATGCGGTCGCCTTCCCGGACCGACAGGTGCTTGCCCTTGGAGATCAGATACTCCTTGGCGTCGCCCTTCTCGGGGGTGATGAGCACCTTGCGCTTGCCCTTGGTGTCCTTGCCGAACCCGACCACGCCGTCGATCTCGGCGATGACCGCGTGCTCCTTCGGCTTGCGCGACTCGAACAACTCCGCCACGCGCGGCAGACCGCCCGTGATGTCCTTGGTCTTCGTCGTCTCGCGCGGGATCCTTGCGATGATATCGCCGGCCTCGATGCGGTCGCCTTCCGACACGGCGATGGTCGAACCAACCGGCAGGAAGTACCGGGCGTCGTTCTCACCGCTGGGGATCTTCAGGGTCTTGCCGTGGTCGTCCTTCAGCGAGATGCGCGGCCGCAGCTCGGCGTCCTTCGACTCCGTGATGCTCTTCCGCGACAGGCCCGTCACCTCGTCCAGCTGCTCGGTCATGGTGACGCCTTCGATGACGTCGCCGAACTTCACGATGCCGGTGACCTCGGTCAAGATCGGCACCGAGAAGGGATCCCACTCCGACAACAGCTGCCCCTGCTTGACCGGGCTGCCGTCGCCAAAATACAGCTTGGCGCCGTAGGTCAGGCCGTACCGCTCGCGCTCGCGACCGGTCTCGTCCTGGATGACGATCTCGCCGTGGCGATTCATCACGATCCAGTGCTTCTCGCGCTTGACGACGTCGGTGTTCTCCAGCTTGACGATACCGTCGTAACGGGCCTCCAGCTGTGATTGCTCCGTGCGCACCTGGCCGACGCCGCCGATGTGGAAGGTCCGCATCGTCAGCTGCGTGCCGGGCTCGCCGATCGACTGGGCGGCGATGACGCCGACCGCCTCACCGATGTTGACGATGTGGCCGCGGGCCAGATCACGCCCATAGCACAGGACGCAGATCCCACGCCGGGTCTCGCAGGTCAGCACCGATCGAATCTTGACGTGGTCGATGCCCGCGTCCTCGATGATGCGAACCTTCTCCTCGGTGATCTCCTCGTTCAATTGAACCAGGACCTCGCCGGTGTACGGATCGAAGATGTCTTCGACCGCCGCGCGACCGAGGATCCGGTCGCCCAGCTTCTCGATGATCTCGCCGCCTTCGACCAGGGCCCCCAGCTCGATGCCGTCCATGGTGCCGCAGTCGTACTCGGCGATGATGCAGTCCTGGGCAACGTCGACCAGACGCCGGGTCAGGTACCCCGAGTTCGCCGTCTTCAACGCCGTGTCGGCCAGACCCTTGCGGGCGCCGTGCGTCGAGATGAAGTACTGGAGCACCGACAACCCCTCGCG
Organism: Myxococcales bacterium; assembly: GCA_034666225.1. Taxonomy (GTDB): domain Bacteria; phylum Myxococcota_A; class Polyangia; order Fen-1088; family Fen-1088; genus DATKEU01. The sequence continues at coordinate 2,130 of JAXDMH010000102.1, read as the reverse complement.
GAAGTTGGTGGTGATCGGCGTCTCGATGATCTCGCCCGACGGCTTGGCCATCAGGCCGCGCATGCCGGCCAGCTGACGGATCTGCTGCGCCGAACCGCGCGCGCCCGAATCGGCCATGATGTAGATCGGGTTGAACGACGGGCTTCGGCGTTTTTCGCCGGTCTCGTCGTTGACCAGATCCTCGGTGCCGATCTCCATCATCATCTCTTCGGCGATCTGCTCCGAGACCTGCGCCCAGATGTCGACCACCTTGTTGTATCGCTCGCCGTCGGTGATGAGGCCTTCCGTGTACTGCTCCTCGATCTCCTGGACGTCCTTCTGCGCGGTCTCCAGCAGCTCGACCTTGCGGGCCGGGATCTGCAGGTCGTCGACGCAGATGGAGATGCCTGCCTTGGTGGCATAGCTGTACCCCAGCGATCGCAGCTTGTCGGCGAGAAGGACGGTCTCCTTCTGGCCGCAGGCGCGATAGCAGCTGTCGATCAGATCGCCCAGCTGTTTCTTGCCCATGACCCGGTTGACGATCTTGAACGGCAGCGACTTGGGAACGATCTCGTACAGCAGGACGCGGCCGACCGTGGTCGGCACCAGCTCGCCGTCGATGCGCACGCGGATGGCCGCCTGCAGATCCAGCTCGCCGTGGTCGTACGCCATGCGCACCTCTTCCTGAGAGGAGTACACGCCGTGCATCTTGTCGGCCCGGATCTTCTCGCCCTTGACGTTCTCGGTCTTCTCGATCTTCCCGTCGGCGCGATGGTGCGGGTACTCGCCGCGGGCGAACATGCGCTCGCGGGTCATGTAGTAAAGACCCAGCACGACGTCCTGCGACGGCAGGATGATGGGACGGCCGTTGGCCGGGCTGAGGATGTTGTTGGTCGACATCATCAGGACGCGCGCTTCCATCTGCGCTTCCAGCGACAGCGGCACGTGCACCGCCATCTGGTCGCCGTCGAAGTCGGCGTTGAAGGCCGCGCAGACCAGCGGGTGAAGCTGGATGGCTTTCCCCTCGATCAGCAGTGGCTCGAACGCCTGGATGCCCAGACGGTGCAGCGTCGGCGCGCGATTCAAAAGAATCGGGTGCTCCTTGATGACCTCTTCCAGAATGTCCCAAACCTCGGGACGTTCCTTCTCCACCAGCTTCTTGGCGCTCTTGATGGTGGTGACCAGGCCGCGCTCTTCCAGCTTGTTGTAGATGAACGGCTTGAACAGCTCGAGCGCCATCTTCTTCGGCAGCCCGCACTGGTGCAGCTTCAACTCGGGGCCGACGACGATGACCGACCGGCCCGAGTAGTCGACGCGCTTGCCGAGCAGGTTCTGGCGGAACCGCCCCTGCTTGCCCTTCAGCATGTCGGACAGCGACTTCAGCGGCCGCTTGTTGGGACCGGTGATGGTCTTGCCGCGACGGCCGTTGTCGAACAGAGCGTCGACCGCCTCCTGCAGCATCCGCTTTTCGTTGCGGATGATGATCTCGGGGGCGTTCAGCTCCTGCAGACGCTTGAGCCGGTTGTTCCGGTTGATCACGCGGCGGTAGAGGTCGTTCAGGTCGCTGGTGGCGAACCGGCCACCGTCGAGGGGTACCAGCGGACGCAGGTCCGGCGGGATCACCGGAATCACCTCCAGCATCATCCAGTCCGGCTTGTTGCCCGACTCGCGGAAGGCGTCGACCACCTTCAGGCGCTTGGCTAGCTTCTTCCGCTTGGCCTCCGACGTCGCTTCCTTCATCTCCGTACGGAGCTGCTCGGACAGCGAGTGCACCTCGATGTGCCGCAAGAGATCGCGGATGGCCTCGGCGCCCATGCCGGCGCCGAAGGCGTCCTCGCCGAACTCCTCGACCGCCTTCATGTACCGCTCTTCCGTGAGCAGTTCGCCCCGCTGTAGACCGGTCTCCTTCGGGTCGGTGACCACGTAGGACTCGCAGTAAAGGATCTTCTCCAGGTCCTTCAGCGTGATGTCCAACAGGTTGCCGATACGCGACGGCAGCGACTTGAGGAACCAGATGTGCGCGACCGGCGTGGCCAGGTTGATGTGGCCCAGACGTTCACGACGCACCTTGGACTGGATGACCTCGACGCCGCACTTCTCACAGACGATCCCGCGGTGCTTCATGCGCTTGTACTTGCCGCAGTTGCACTC
>JAXDMH010000101.1:0-2892 GCA_034666225.1 Myxococcales bacterium | reverse complement strand
GCAACTGCCGACAGCAGCGCCCCGCCCGCCAGCGTGGTGTATGGCAGCCACAGGCTGAAAGGAGTCTCGCTCAGGCTCGAGGACAGCGAGAAACTGCCCAGGACCCACAAACCCGCCGCTGCTGCCGCCGCCGTCAGGATGCTCCACGAGCGCAAGAGCACCATGCCGCGCAGGCTGGTCGCCGCCAGCAGAAGAACAGCGATCCCGGCTGCGGTGACGGCCATTCCCTCGCCGGGATTTTTGGGACCCAGCGCCCACAGGATCAGGCTGGGCAGCGACGCCGCCGCGCGCGTGACGGTCTTGCGCAGGCGCGCCACCGCGAACTCGTCCATGCCGTAACGCTCGCGCCAGCCGGCCTGCAGGTCATAACGCCCGGCCATCTTCTTGCCGGTCAACGCGACCACGATCATCCCATGAAGGGCCCCATAGATGGCCAGCGGCGGAGACCAGCCGATCATGAACAGGCTGAACACGGCGACCATCAGACCCGACCAGCCCAACCCCGAGGCGAACCAGCGCCCCCAGAACACCTCGGCGACGACGCCCAGGAACGCCACAAGGTAGCAGGCTGCCAGCGCGATGAAGGCCGGCCCCCACCCTGGCGGCGCGTTCAGAGAGACCATCAAGTAAAGGGTGATGAACAGGCTCAGAAATAGCCCGGCCAGCGCCCGGCGCGTCCGTTCGAAGCCGATCTCGTTCAGCCGCTCGACCAGGTTCCGCATGCCCTGATTATGGAGCCAGATCGCGGCAAGCGCTATGACCTGCGCCCGGGCTACTTGACGACGATCAGGTCGACGCGCCGGTTCTTGGCCTTGCTGGCCGGGCCGATGTTCGGCACCAGCGGCCGTTCAGCGCCCATTCCGGCGGCATCGATGCGGCCGTCAACGACGCCCTTCTTGACCAGGTAGGCCTTGATTGCGTCGGCCTGCTGCTGGGTCACGTCCTTGACCTTGGGGCCGGGGGTGGTGTCCCAGTGGGCCTCGATACGCAGCGCCTTGATCTCGCCGTGGTCCGCCATGATGTCGGCGACGCCGTCCAGTTCGGCCTCTGCCCTGGCGTCCAGCTTGGCCACCCCGGGACGGAACTTGATCGGCTGCTTGAGGGTGATGCCCGCGTCGGTCAGCGTGACGTTGGGATTCACCGGCCGGTTGCGCAGCAGGATGTCCAGCTGCTTGTCCTGGGCGGCGGCGACGTCCAGCTGCGCCTCCTTGGTAGGAAAGCCTGGCGCCTCGGCCACGACCTTGTACGGGCCCACCGGCAGCGAGGCCGAGAAAAGGCCTGTGGGATCGGATTTCGCTTCGAAGTTGTCCGGGCCCAGGAATTTCAGCGACGCTTGCAAACCCTGTCCGCGATCGTCGGAGACCTTGCCACGGACGTTGCCGGTCGGAATCCTCGGCGTCAGCGCCACCGACACCTCGACCGGATGCCCGGCCACCACCTTGGCCGTTACCTTGGTCGCGTCGAAGCCGGGCGCGCTCACCTCGATGTCCGTGGGGCCCGGCGACAGGGGAACGCTTTGAAAAGAACCATCCGGGTCGGTGGCGACGCGCGCCCGGGGGCGACCGGCCACGGCAACGATGGCGCCAGCCACCGGCGTGCCGTCCTTGCTGTTCTTGACCTGTCCGGCCACCGTCCCCTCGACGGGTGGCGGCGCCTCCTTTTCGATGGTGACGATCACCGGCCGCCGAAAGGCGTCGATGTCCAGCGGGTACGCCAACCCGAAGACGACGTTATAGGGGGGCAACGGCGGCCCATAGGCAAACCCCGTCGACCGCACCCGGATGTCCACGCCGGCGTCGGCGGTCAGCCCCTTCCACAGGCGGCCCCGCACGCCCAGCGTGGCCCACTGCTGGTCGCGGTTGTTCTTGCACGGCCGTCCCGCGGACGTTCCGCACACGGGCGGCATGTAAAGGCTGTACGTGGGATCGGGATCGGCGTCGGCGGTGACAACCTCGGCGTGGTACTCGGCGAAGGGCATCAGCGGGATGACCAGCTTTTCCAGCGCGGCGGTGTCGACGCCGACCGCGGCCCGAAAGCGGCTGGCCCCCATGCCGTAGGCGAACTGCGCGACCCACTTGGTTTCAGCCGTCAGGCCGGTGAGATCGTGAAGGTTGCGCGAATTATCGGCATAGAAGTTCGCGTTGACGTGGAACCGCACCGGCGTCCGGGCCAGCCGCTGCAGGTCGATGGTGGCGATCGGCCCCAGCCAAAACGACGTGGAATCCGGCGAAAACGACAGATCGGAGATCGACGACAGAAACTTCAAGCCGCCTTCGAAGCCGACCGTCGTCCCCGGGGCTACGGGAAACGCGGCCTTGCCACCCAGCACCAGATCGCCGAAAGACTTGATCAGCTCGGGATCGCGGCGGCCGGCTTCTGACACACGCGTATTGCGATTGCTGGACGACAGCAGCCCTCCGAAGATCTCGACGTTCTGGTGAGGCGTGAACCCGAAGGTGAATTCACCCAGTAGCCGCCGGTTGTCGTCGCCGGAAACAAGGAGCTCGGACGAGCTGAAATATTCGCCGTGGAGAGCCAGGCGCAGATGATTCTTGGGGCCGACGTCGGCCGTGGTGACCCGATAAAGGCCGATGGGGCCGCTCAACGACGGCAAGTACGAATCAGCGTCGCCGCTGGCCGCCGGCGATTCCGGTGGTGTCGTCGCCGTCAGCGTCTCCTCGGTGGGCGCTCTCGCCGTGCCCGCCACTGGCTTGGCGTCCTGAAAATTGGGGGGCATGGGATCCTCTTCCGGCCCGCCCGGCGCCGCAGCCAACGACAGACCAGGAAGGACGGTGAGGACAGCGGCCAGCCAGAAGCCACGAGAGAATCGCTTCATCGGTTTGTTCACCACAAGTAAGTTGAAATCGGGCGTCGACTACATTACTCCCGGAG
>JAXDMH010000100.1:0-2982 GCA_034666225.1 Myxococcales bacterium | reverse complement strand
GTCCAGGAACTGCCGCTCGGTCAGCCAGTGGTACTGATTGACCACCCCCCCATGCAGAAACGGGACGATGGCCAGGCCGCTGCCGAAGACGAACGCCCCAGCCTCGGCAAAATAGAGGGTCACCGTTACCAGCAGCGGCCACGTCACGGCGACTCCACCAGCGACCGCCGCCGCCAGCGCCAGCGTGCCCGGTGGCAGCAGCATCGTCGTCGGCGCGCTGAACTTTGGACGCTGGCGAATCAAGACGGCCACCACGCCGCTGGCCAGGAACAGCCAGACGATCTCCGACTCCGTCCAGGCCGTGGCGATCGCGCTGGCCGCGAACAAGACCCAAAGCAGGCGGTCCTTGCCCAGCGTCATCTTGACCAGCTTGAATGCGCTCCTGGCGATGATGCTGATAACTGCGGCGCCGATGCCGTAGAACGCGCTCTGCATCCAGGGCAATCCGCCGAAGCGAACGTAGAGAGCAGAGATCAGCAGGACCATGACGAACGACGGCAGGATGAACGCCGCCGCCACGCCGGTCGCACCGGTGATACCCCCCTTCGACCACCCGAGATAGATCGCCAGCTGCGCGGCCAGTGGGCCCGGCGCCAGTTGCGCCAACGCCAGTCCTTCGACGTAGTCCTGTTTCGAAATCCAGCCGCGTTTCTCGACCAGATCGCGCTGCATGTATCCCGCAAGGGCGATCGGGCCGCCGAAGCCGAACGTCCCGAGATAAAGGAAGTAGCGCAGCAGTTGGCGCAAGGTTCCCGGGGACGAATTCATCTCTTTCTCCGCTTGAATGACGCGTAGAGCGCCTCGAAGAGCTGGCCACCGATCGCAACGCGCGCCTCGTCGTCGGGCTGGGTGAGGGCGATCCCCGCGATGATCCGCTCGATGCCGGGCGTCTCGGGCTGGGCGAACTTCCCATCTCGCACGTCGATTTCGTGGACGATCTGTCCGACGCTGGCGAGGGCTGGATCGTCGACGCCAAAACGTCGGATCAATACCTCGAACGTGCAGAGATCGCCCTCGTGCGTGTATTCCGCCTCGAACATGTCGAAGCGACGCTCGCCGGGCTCCGGAACGTACCCCTTTGGTGGGACGAACTTGAAGGTGGCCTCAGGGTCGATGAACCGTCGAACCAGCCAGGCGCTCGCGATGCGATCCACGTGAATGCCCTGTCGGGTGACCCAGGTGACCCGCCGCGCTTTGTCCGCGGCCGGTTTTGCACGGCCCGGCGGGTCCGGCGGCGAGTCGCGCAGGCGGTCTTCCAGGGCGTCCAGCAGCGATTGGACCGCCTCGCCTTCGGCGGCGCCGAAGAAATCGAGACCCATTATTTCGGTGTGACGTCGACGAAATCGTCCCAGCGCCGCGTTGCCGGTCGCCCTCCTTTCGTCAGCGAGGCGACGGCTCTTGCCGATCGACTTCAGCGTCCCCCGCACCTCCTCCGACAGTTCTTGATAATCGCGTCCGCGCGCGGCGTTGAAGAGAGCTTCGATGGCCTCGTTCGAGTTGCCGCCCACGAAGCTCGACTCGCAAAGAGAGGCCTCTCCGTGCTCTGCGGAGATTTCTCGCGCGACCCAGGCCAGGCTCTCGTGTGCCGAATCGGTGTTGGGTAGTACGTAGACCGAGTTCTTGATGGCGACCGCCCCGACCTTTTGAAGCTGGCGCGCCGTCTTGACCCGGAGATAGGCGGGCGCGGTAGGGAGCTGGTGGATGAGGAGCAGCCAGCGAGGTTTGGGCTCCACCGCTGGCGGCACGCACGCGAATGTAGAGCAAACGTATCAGACATACAACGGGGAGATACGTCCGTATCATCCTTTATCCTGGAGCCATTTCTACGTTTTCGGTGACGCGTCCGTCGGCGCCGCAGTAAATGCCGTCAGAGTGCCGTGGCGTTTCCGGCGCCGGACGGCCTCGGGATCATCTCCGCAGCAGCGCGGATGCCCGGTAGCCGTTCGCGGCGTTTTCCACGCATGAGGCCAGGTCGTACCGGGCGCGCCACCCGAGATCTCGGTTCAACTTGTCGCTGGTGCACACGAAAGCCGGTGCCTTCATCTGAAGGTATTGCTTCCGATCGAGCTGATTCTTGCGGCCCAGGATCCAGCTGGCGATCGTGGACAGACGCATGGCCAGGTACAGCACCCAGGTCGGCAACGGAACCACGACGACGCGCCTTCCAACGGCATGCCCCAGCACCCGCCACAGCTCGCCGATGTCCATGCTGCTGGCGTGGCCGGTGAAATAGGTAAACGAGCCGGGGCGCCGATCAGCGGCCATGCACACGATGGCGTCGACCAGGTCGCGGACGTCGACGAAGCTGAGCTTTTGCAGGGGACCGGCCACCCGCACGCCGATCCCCGCCCGCGCCGACCGAAAGAGCGTCAGCGAGGCGCCGTCGCCCGGGCCCAGCACGATCGGCGGTCGAAACAGCGTCGTCGGGAAAGGCGCGGTCCGCACCGCCTCCTCGGCGCTGGCCTTCGCGGCCCCATACGCGTCGATTGGTTGCGGCGGGTCGTCCTCGGTCCAGGGGTGATCGGGGGCGGATGGTCCGGCGGCGGCCAGTGACGACGCGAACAGAAAGCGCTGGGGCGTCCAGGCCTGGCGGCGCAGGCAGGCGAGCAGATCCGTCACTGCGCCGTAGTTCGTCGCCCGGTACTCGGCCGCCTTCTTGGCCGCCACCACCCCGGCCAGATGAATCACGACATCGCACGGGGGAAGCACGGTCTTCGGATCGGCGAAGAGCGACAGATCGCCGGGGACCACCTCGACCCCGGCCGGCAGTGACGAACGACCGGCTGGCGCCCGCACCAGCGCGACGACCTGGTCGCCCCGTTCCAGCAGACGATTGCAAAGGTGGCGCCCGATGAATCCCGTGGCGCCGGTGAGAAAGACGCGCATCTGGTTCCTTTTCTCCGCTGGCGATACCGTTCGCTGCTCGACGCTTAGCCCAGTATTGAATTGTGGTCAATACCAGGGCTCGCCGCCGGCGGTGCC
>JAXDMH010000099.1:0-5448 GCA_034666225.1 Myxococcales bacterium | reverse complement strand
GCTGAAACACGCCGATCGCCGCGACCGCGCGATGTTCTTCGATCTGGCGCGCAAGCTGCGCACGCCGGCCGAACAGGAAGGGATGGCTGACCGCGACCTGATGGTGATCGTGCCGGCGTTCGTCGTCTCGGAGCTGCGCCGCGCCTTCGAGATCGGGTTTCTGCTGTTCGTGCCGTTCTTGATCATCGACCTCGTGATCGCGAATCTGCTGCTGGCGCTGGGGATGCACATGCTGTCGCCGCCCACGGTGTCGTTGCCATTCAAGCTGCTGCTGTTCGTGCTGGCGGATGGCTGGCACCTGGTGGTGCGGGGCCTGGTGGAGAGTTACCTGTGAGCGGGCCGGGCGCAGAGCTCATCCTGCGCGCCGTGCGCGAAGGCCTGCTGCTGGTCCTGGTCCTGTCGGCGCCGCCCCTGCTGGCCAGCCTGGCCATCGGCATCGTGGCGGGGATCGTCCAGGCGGCCACGCAGGTGCACGATCAGACGCTGGCCTTCGTTCCCAAGCTGGTCATCGTCATGCTGGTCTTGATCGCCAGCGGGCCGCTGCTGGGCGTGCAGCTGCTGCGCTTCACGCACGCGCTGTTCCTGGCCATTCCCGCCGTGCGCTGAATGATCGCCGCGCCTCAGGATGTGGTCGTGCGGATGGCCGGCGTCCTGGTGCTGGGGTGGGCGCGGATCAGCCCGCCCATGATCATGTTGCCTGCGTTCGGCGGCCGTCACCTGCGCCTGGAGGTGCGTCTGGCCCTGGGCGCACTCTGCGCGCTGCTCGCCTGGCCGCAGGTGTCGGCATCTTATCAAACCGCCGGTCTGGCGGGCGCCGGTCCCCTGCTGTGGATCTTGATCCTGGCGCGCGAGGTTGCCATCGGCGTTGCCGTCGGGTTCGTCGCCTCGCTGGCTTTTCACGCGGCGGAGGCGGCCGGCCAGCTGGGCGATGTCCTGCGCGGGGCCAACGCGGCGGCGGTGCTGGCACCCGAGGTCGCCGGTGACCGGGAGAGCCCCCTCGGCGCGCTGTATTTGCTCCTGGCCACGGTGATCTTTCTGGAAATCGGCGGTCTTGGCCGGGTGGTCGCGGCGATGACCGATAGCTATGTGGCGATTCCGCTGGGGCTGGGGCAGGGGACGGCAGGCGGAATGCAACAGGCAGCGTTGCTGGTGGTTTTTGCGTCCGCAAAGTTGCTGGCGTCGGCGCTGGCGCTGGCGGCGCCGCTGGTGGTCGCGCTGCTCCTGGCCGATGTCGCGTTGGCGGTGCTGGCACGGGTGGCTCCGCAAGCACCCATCTACTTTCTTGGGTTGCCGGCCAAGGCGTTGCTGGGCGTCGGCGCGGTGCTGGTGGGGGTCGGATTCTTGCAAGGCGCGCTGGCCCGCGGATTTATCGGCTGGCTGGAGCTGATGGCCCGCACGCTGGCCAGCTTTCGCGGGTAAAGACAAGGGCTTGCGCTGGGCCCGGGCGTCAGCAAAGGGCGATTGTTTTTTTCGAGCGGATGTTCAAGCACTGTTTCCGTTCTGTCGAAATGGGGGTGCTAGAATCGCGCTCTGGAGCTTTCGTGTCGAGGCTTCGTCCCCAGTGCGGGCTGGTTGCAGCCGCCGTCGGTTGTCGGTCAGCGCTCCGCAATTTGATCTTCGCCCTCGTTTCGATCGGGGGCTTGGTGGGCAATATCAGTGGCTGTGGTGACGTCAACGGCGGCAGCGCCGCGTTCCCCGGGACGGTCACCTACGAAAGTTCCAGTGGCGAGTACGCCTTCAACTTGCTGGAGCCACCCTGGCGCCAGGTGGTGACGACAGCGGAGGTGATCTTCGTGGTGCCGCCCAAGATCGTCACGCTGCTGCCCGATGAAGACGGCGCGCTGTACAGCTTGCACATCTACCGGCAGAACACCGACGCGGCGTCGGCGCTGCAGGCCGACATGCAAACCCACGCCTCCGCCGAGGAGAGCAAGGGGCCGGTCACCGTGGCATCGGGAACCGGTTCAACTGGCGTGGAGATGAGCTGGAAGGAAAGTGCCACCGTCTACCATCGGGACGCCTATATCAACATGGGGGCGGGGGTCAGCTTCCGCCTGCACTTTTCGGCGGCGGTGCCGGTGGGGGACGACAACATGATTTCCCAGATGATCGGCAGCTTCCGAAAGGGAGGTCAGTGAAGGGCTCCACGCCAATGTCGACGACGCGGACGCGGGCGCGGGCGCGGGCGGGGGATGCCACGGTGCTGGCCCTCAGTGTCCTGGCGACGATCAGTCTGACGCCGTCGCCGATCTGGGCGGCGCCCACGGCTGGTTCGGGCGGGGCGCAGGAGATCGACGACCCCAAGGTGGCGCGGCGTTTGAAAACGCGGGTGGCGCTGCCGGCGTCAACCGCGCCGTCGGACGGATCGCCGCCGCCGGCCGCTGCGGCGACCGCGGCCCCGCTGTCGCCGCCGCCGGTTGTTGTTCCGATCGCGCCGGTTGTTCCGATCACGCCGGTCGCAACCGCTGCGGCGGTTCCGCCGGTCAAGGCCGCCGACGCTCGTCCGCCGGTTGCTGCTGCTCTCGGGGCCGGGGAATCCCAGGCCGTCGCGCCACCGCCTGTCACCCCGGGCGGCGAGGAGGCGATCGGGCGCAAGCTGGTATCTCCCGATGAGGATGGGTTCGCCGGGACGCACGTGCCGCGGCTGAAATTGAGCTACCGGCGTTTCTCGTTCGTGCGCATCGGGGCCAGCGCGCCGGGATCGACGACGGGCGCGGCCGCCTCCGAGCCGTTCGACGTCATGTCGCTGGATTATTACCCGGTCTCGTCGTTCGTCCGCTTTGGTCTGTCCACACAGTACGGCGCCGAGAGCGGCAAGCTGATGGGCGGCGGCGATCTGTTCATCGATCAATCGTTTTCGTTGGGCGCGCAGCTCCCAGGGCACATCTTCACCCCCTTTGCCGAGGCGTTCGCCGGTGGCGGCTACATGCGCCGCATGCAGTTCGGCAGCTCTGTCCCCACGGTCTACTGGCAGTACGGGGTTGACGTGGGGACCGAGATCTTCATGGCCAAATACGCCTTCTTCAGCGTGGCGCTGGGTTATCTGCACCCGGTGAACGGGTTCACCAAGGGGTTGGGGTTCACCAGCGTCTACGTCGATACCTGGTCATTGAAGCTCGGCATCGGGCTCTGATCGTCTAGACTGGCCGGCGCCATGGCCGGGGACCTGTCGTCGTCGCGCGGTGAACCGACCGAGGACCCCACGCCGGAACGTCTGGCCGAGGCGCGGCGGCGCGGCGAGATCGCCGTCAGCCGCGACCTGATCGCGGCGGCGGCCACCGTCGCTGCGTTCATCGCGCTGGCGCTGCAGGGTCCGTCGCTGTGGCGGGGGGCGATCGGGTTTGTCAGGCAGCAGCTGGCGCAGGCGGTGAGCGGCCCGGTCTCGCCTGGTGTCGCGCTGCGGGCGGCGGTGGTGGCGGGGGGCTGGGCCTTGGCGGTCGTCGTGGGGGCGGCGACGCTGGGAGCGCTGGCCGGGGGTCTTCTGCAGACGCGGGGGCGGATCGTGTTCCCGTCGCTGCAATCACCGCTGGCGCGCGGGTGGTTGGGGGCGCCGCGACGGCGCCGGGGACCGGCGGCGGGGACGCGGGCGTTGCTGGGCCTGGCCCAGGCGGCGGTGGTCGTCGCCGTTTGCTGGGGGACCTTGCGTCCGATGATTCCGCTGGTGGCGCGTCTGGCGGGCGCGCCCGCTTCGCGGGTCGCCACAGTGCTGGGCGTGCTGGCGGCCCGGCTGGGGGGGCGGTTGGTGCTGGCTCTGGTCGCGCTTGCGGCGGTCGATTACCTGGCGCAATGGATGGCCAACCGGCACGCTTTGCGCATGACGCGCGCTGAAGTGAAACGCCAGCGACGCGAGACGGAAGGCGACGAACAGACCCGGGCCCGGCGGCGGCAGGCCTATCGTGAGCTATGAATCTGCGATCGGTTCCGTGCCGGGTCGGGGCGGCTGATATACTGACGCGCGATGGTTCAGGATTCGGGGAGCGCGTCGTCGTTGAAAAAAGTTCGTAAAGCGGTTCTGCCGGTGGCGGGCCTGGGGACGCGGTTCTTACCCGCCACCAAGGCCATTCCCAAGGAGATGCTGCCCATCGTCGACGTGCCCAGCATCCAGCTGATCGTCGAGGAATGCGCAGCCAGCGGCATCGAGGAGATCATCTTCGTCACCTCGCGCGGCAAATCGGCCATCGAAGATCACTTCGATCGCGCCGGCGATCTGGAGGCGCTGCTGGAGCGGCGGAACAAGAAGGCGGATCTGGAATCGGTGCGGCGGCTGTCGACGCTGGCCAAGATCACGTCGGTGCGCCAGCCCGAGGCGCGAGGCCTGGGCCACGCCGTGCTGTGCGCAAAGGCGGCGGTGGGCGATGAACCGTTCGCGGTGCTGCTGGGCGACGATCTGGTTGAATCCAAGCCGCCCGGCATCCGCCAGTTGCTGGATGCCTACGAACGGCGCGGGACCGGCGTCATCGGCCTGAAGGAGGTTCCCGTCGGGCAGGAGCACCTTTACGGCATCGTCGAGGGCGCGAACGTCGGGGGGCGCGACTGGAAGCTGAGCAAGCTGATCGAGAAGCCGGCCCCGGGCACGGCGCCGTCGCGCATGGCCATCATCGGGCGATACGTGCTGCCGGCGGAGATCTTTTCGATCCTGGAGGCGACGCCGCCGGGGCGCGGCGACGAGATTCAGCTGACCGACGGGCTGGCCACGCTGTGCGCCCGGCGCGGGCTGCACGGCGTGGAGATGGAAGGGCTGCGTTTCGACGCGGGCGATCGCGCCGGGTACGTGCTGGCCGTCCTTTACTATGCTCTGCACCGCGCGGACATCGGGGCCGAGGTGCGGGCCGGCGCGCAACGACTGCTCGACGAGCTGACGCGCGCCTGACAGTCTAGTCCGGGCGATGGCCGAATCGACGTCCGGGGATCCGTCGCTGCTGGAAGTCGCCGTCACGTTGCCGGTCTGGGGGACGTACACCTATCGCGATCCGCGGCCGGCGGCGGTGGTGCCGGTGGGGACCCAGGTGGTGGTTCCCTTCGGGCCGCGCACGGTCACCGGTTTCGTGGTGGGGCCCGGCGCGCCGGGCGGTGGCGGTCAGGCCACCAAGGACATCGAGGAGATCGTGGCTGGCCAGCCGCCTTTCGACGAAGAGATGATCGGGTTTTGCCGCTGGGTGGCCGATTACTACCAGGCGCCGCTGGGCGAGGTGTTGCGCGCCGCCCTGCCGCAGGGCGAGCGCGCGGTGGCGGTGCGCAGCGTGCGGTTGACGGACGAGGGGCGGCGCGCGCTGGAGGGGCGGCGGTCCGGTCAGCAGGCCTGGCTGATTCCGTCAGGGCCGGGCGACAGCGATCCGATCCTGACCGCGCTGGCGGCGGCAGGCGGGGGGCTGCCCATCCGGGCCATCATGCGACTGCCGGGACGGGCCAGCGCGCGTCTGTCGGCGCTGGTGGAGGACGGCCTGGTCG